>CALGKL010000085.1 GCA_937930495.1 uncultured Gloeocapsa sp. | reverse complement strand
AGAAAAAGTCGAGTTAAAAGAACAAAAAACCGAAACAGAATTAGTTAGCTTTGTCAAGGCAACAAGACAAGAATTAACTAAAGTTGTTTGGCCTTCTAGACAACAATTGATTAGTGAATCAGTTGCAGTAGTACTAATGGTTACGTTAGTAGCAACAGTAATCTATCTGGTCGACAATCTGTTTTCGTGGGCAGCATTAAAGGTGTTTTAACAATGATTATCCCTGGGGAAGAACCACAAGAAGAACTAGAACAACTAGAACCACAAGAACAACTAGAACCACAAAATCAGCCCAAAGCAAAACCACGTTGGTACGCTATTCAAGTAGCATCTGGTTGCGAAAAACGCGTCAAAGCCAATATAGAACAACGAGTCAAATCCTTTAACGTAGCTGATCGAGTAATCCAGGTACAGATTCCCCAAACACCAACAGTCAAAATCCGTAAAGACGGTTCTCGTCAACATCTCGAAGAAAAAGTCTTCCCTGGATACGTTTTAGTGCAGATGATTATGGAGGATGACGCCTGGCAGGTGGTCAAAAATACCCCCCATGTGATCAACTTCGTCGGAGCAGAACAAAAACGTAACTATGGACGAGGACGAGGTCACGTTAAACCCCTACCCCTGTCCATGTCAGAGGTAGAACGGATCTTTAGACAAACAGAAGGACAAGAACCAGTAGTCAAAATCAATCTCGATGTTGGTGATCAGATTATGGTTCTCTCTGGTCCGTTTAAAGATTTCGCAGGAGAAGTAGTAGAAGTCAGTCCGGAAAGACAAAAACTCAAAGCTTTATTATCGATCTTTGGACGTGAAACTCCTGTAGAACTAGAATTCAATCAAGTTGAAAAACAATCCTAAACAATGGCCAAAAAAGTAGTCGCATTAATTAAATTAGCCTTGCCCGCGGGAAAAGCTAACCCCGCTCCCCCCGTTGGTCCTGCTTTGGGTCAACACGGCGTTAATATTATGGCTTTCTGTAAAGAATATAACGCCAAAACCGCTGATCAACCAGGGATGATTATTCCTGTAGAAATCTCGGTTTACGAAGACCGTAGTTTTACCTTTGTCCTCAAAACCCCCCCTGCTTCAGTCTTGATTAAAAAAGCAGCAGGAGTTGAACGAGGTTCTAATCAACCCAACAAACAAACCGTAGGCAGTATTACTAGTCAACAACTCCGCGAAATAGCTCAAACTAAATTACCCGATCTCAACGCTAATGACGTTGAAGCAGCTATGAAGATTATCGCGGGCACGGCTCGAAATATGGGGATCACCATCAAAGAGTAACTTTTAATAATTAGCAGGGGAGAAGCTATGGCTTCGTTATTCACCCAATAGGAGTACATAATGTCTAAAAAAGTATCACGAAGATTCGCTCAAGCACAAGCAAAAGTAGAAAAAGGTAAGGCTTATCAGCCCCTAGAGGCGATGCAGCTCCTCAAAGAAACAGCTACGGCTAAATTTGATGAAACAGCCGAAGCTCATATACGTCTAGGGATAGACCCTAAATATACTGACCAACAACTGCGCACAACGGTAACTTTTCCTAAAGGGACAGGACAAACGGTTAGAGTAGCAGTAATCGCCCGTGGGGAAAAGGTTAAAGAAGCTAGCGATGCAGGAGCTGACGTAGTTGGCTCAGAAGAATTAATCGAAGAAATATTTAAAGGGAGATTGGATTTTGATATCCTGATCGCCACTCCCGATATGATGCCTAAAGTGGCTAAATTAGGGCGGGCTCTCGGTCCTAAAGGCTTAATGCCCTCCCCTAAAGGTGGTACAGTTACTGATAATTTGACAGAAGCGATCTCTGAATTTAAAGCAGGTAAACAAGAGTTTAGAGCCGATCGCACAGGGATTGTCCACGTGATGTTTGGCAAAGCCTCCTTTAGCGCTGAAGATTTACTAGAAAACCTCAAAGCCCTACAGGATACCGTGGAACGTAACCGCCCTTCAGGCGCCAAAGGTCGTTACTGGCGCTCTATCTACGTATCTTCCTCCATGGGACCATCCATAGAAGTAGATATTAACGCTCTACGGGATCTCAAAATCGCTGATTAGGTTCTTGACAAAGTGCTGAGGATTTTGTTAGAATAAACGGATTGAGATTATTATCTAGCAATCCTAAGCTTACATAATTAAATCCAACCAAAGACAGCAGGTGCTCAAAGCTTAATTTCCTGCCGAGGTTAAAACCAAAAAACTAAATGTAAATTAAGTCTGCTAAGACCACAATTAGTAGATGGTTTGCAATTGTTTCTAACGGGCAACCTCGGCGAGAAGCGTCGAGGTTGCCTGCTTATTTGGGGGTGATGAAGCAAAGGAGGTGAGGCAAAGATGGGTAGAAGTCGGACAGAAAAATCAGAGATAGTCACCGAACTCAAAGAACAATTGAGTAAGACGCAACTGGCTATCGTTATCGATTACCAGGGATTGTCGGTAGCCGAAATTACCGACTTACGCAATCGCCTACGCCCCACAGGGACAGAATGTAAAGTCACCAAAAATACCCTGATGCGTCTAGCGGTAGAAGGTGACCCCAACTGGGAAAGCATAACTGAGTTTCTCAAAGGAACATCGGCTTTCCTCTTAGTCAAAGACGACCTCGGTGGCGCGATCAAAGCCTACCAAAAATTTCAAAAAGACACCAAAAAAACCGCCTTTCGCGGTGGTGTTATGCAGGGACAAGCCCTCAATGAAAAACAGGTAGAAGCAATCACCGAGTTGCCCAGCAAAGAACAGCTTATGGCTCAAATTGCAGGAGCAATCAATTCCTTGGCGACCAAAGTGGCTGTGGGGATCAAAGAAGTACCAGCTTCCCTCTGTCGTGGGATCAACGAAGTACCAGCATCCATCGGCAGAGGCATTCAGGCGATCGCCAACAAAGAACAAGACGCTGCGTAACAATTTTCAAACAAGGAGAAAAAAAATATGTCTGCTGCAACTGATGAAATTTTAGAAAAGCTAAAAAGTTTAAGTCTTTTAGAAGCTTCTGAATTAGTTAAACAAATCGAGGAAACCTTTGGCGTGAGCGCTGCTGCTCCTGCTGGTGGTGGCATGATGATGATGGCTGCTCCTAGTGGAGCCGCAGCTCCTGCTGCGGCTGAGCCTGAAGAAGAAAAAACCGAATTTGACGTTGTTTTAGAAGAGTTTCCCGCTGACAAGAAAATTGCTATCCTCAAAGAAGTTCGTGCTATCACAGGTTTAGGACTCAAAGAAGCTAAAGAATTAGTAGAATCAGTACCCAAGCCCTTAAAAGAAGGTATTCCTAAAGAAGAAGCAGAACAAATCAAGAAAACACTCGAAGAAGCAGGCGCTAAAGTTAGCGTTAAATAAATAAACTTCTTGATCATTGCACCTTAACCCCAGGCTCCTGGGGTTTTTTTATGAGCAACTAATTGTTAAGAAATAGTAACAGAAAAATACCAAGCTAGGCATAAGGTTGTTATATAAAGCTAAGAGATTAGGATTAATATAGATAGGATAGTCGAGAATGCCTCGAGATTATCTGAAGGTATTTATCTTATAAAATGTCTTAGAGTGAAGCAATAATATGGTCAAAAGAAGCTTTGGTGTAATTGGCTTAGCGGTCATGGGGGAAAATTTAGCCCTCAACGTCGAAAGTCGAGGCTTTCCCATCGCCGTTTATAATCGTACTCCTGCTAAAACAGAAGCCTTTATGGCCGAAAAAGCACAAGGAAAGGATATAAAAGCCGCTTATTCCCTAGAAGAATTCGTCAGTAGTTTAGAACGTCCCCGTCAAATATTGGTAATGGTTAAAGCGGGAAGTCCTGTAGATGGAGTCATTGAACAACTCAAACCTCTTCTGGAAGAAGGAGATATGATCATCGATGGTGGTAACTCCCTCTACGAAGACACAGAAAGACGTACTCGAGAATTGGAAGCCTCTGGACTTGGATTTGTAGGGATGGGAGTCAGTGGGGGTGAGGAAGGGGCGTTACATGGTCCTTCCTTGATGCCTGGAGGTACTAAAGCTGCTTATCAAGAGTTAGAGCCAATTTTAACTAAAATCGCCGCTCAAGTAGATGATGGTCCTTGTGTTACCTTTATCGGACCAGGGGGAGCTGGTCATTACGTGAAAATGGTACACAACGGGATTGAATACGGGGATATGCAGTTAATCGCTGAGGCTTATGATATCCTCAAAAACGTTCTCGGATTGACTAATCAAGAGTTGGCAGAAGTATTTAGTCAGTGGAACAATACCGATGAGTTGAACTCCTTTTTAATCGAGATTACCGCTGATATCTTTAAATACGTTGAACCAGACACGGGTAAGGAGTTAATAGATTTGATTCTAGACTCAGCAGGACAAAAAGGGACAGGACGTTGGACAGTGGTTAGTTCCCTAGAATTGGGTGTCCCTATTCCCACTATCTACGCTGCGGTCAACGCTCGAGTTATCTCGGGCTATAAAGAGGAAAGAATAGCTGCGGCTAAAGAGTTAACAGGACCTGTACTTGAACTCTATTCATTAGATAAACAAGCTTTCATCGCTAAAGTCAGGGATGCTCTCTACTGCTCAAAAATGTGCTCTTACGCTCAAGGTATGGCTCTATTGAGTAAAGCTTCTCTTGAATATAACTATAACCTTAATTTGGGAGAAATCGCCCGTATTTGGAAAGGTGGCTGTATCATCCGAGCAGGATTTTTAGATAAGATTAAATCAGCTTTTAATGATAATCCTGAGTTACCTAATTTATTGTTAGCACCAGAGTTTAAACAGTCTATTCTCGATCGACAACAAGCTTGGCGAGATGTTTTGGTCGTCTCTAATCAATCTGGGATCGCTGTACCCGCTTTTAGCGCTTCTCTAGATTATTTTGATAGCTACAGACGCGATCGCCTTCCTCAAAACCTAACCCAAGCTCAACGGGATTATTTTGGCGCTCACACCTATGAGCGGATCGATAAACCTAGAGGTGAATTTTTCCACACTCAGTGGATTTAGTTAGCTAAAAACTAGGTACAATAGAACTGTTACCTAGTTTTTTTATTTAATTAGACTCGGGCAAAATAACCTCAGCAAGATCTTTAGCTGCTAGACAATTAGCTAGTGCTTCTTCTCCACTAATCCCCGTATTTTGATTGCTGATACCGACAACACATTGAGCGTAACGTCTAGGTAAAAGACTCTTACGACAATTATCGACAATTTGATTAGCAGAAGTAACGGTAATGCTTCGATCGATACTTCTAACGCAACTAGCTAGCTCCCTAGGACGTCGCACTTGATAACAGTTTTGTAATGCTTCTTCGGGACCGATTCCTGTTTGTTGGTTAATACCTTCGACACAGAATCCCAAATCAGCCGGGACAAGAGCTTGAGCACAGGCTATACTGGCGGTTTGGGCGCTAATACCAGTAC
>CALGKL010000084.1 GCA_937930495.1 uncultured Gloeocapsa sp. | reverse complement strand
CCATCCTGAAGGCAGATTCTCACGCGTTACTCACCCGTCCGCCACTCTTCCCGAAGGAATCGTTCGACTTGCATGTGTTAGGCATACCGCCAGCGTTCATTCTGAGCCAGGATCAAACTCTCCATGTTGTTGAGTTTTTTTTGGCTTTGTTTGTATAATCTTTAGTTAACTGGGGGTCAGTTACTTACTTTTAAACTTATTAATTTGTTTCGGTTCGGAGGGTTGCGCTTCAACCGCGCATTTACTAATCTATCTCTTTTCTCTGGGTTTGTCAACCCCTTTTTTTGATTTTTTTCAAAAAATTTTTTCGCCTTGCTCTAATCGGTTGCCGTTAATGAAGTCTATCCCAGACTGGGGGCGCTTTCCAGGTAGTTGGATTTCCCTTAGTAAAAGTAGTCCTTCTCCTGTTTGGATAATTGGTCCTAAGCCTTTGGCGATCGCCACTATTGTTCCTGTTTCCCCTTTTAAGTTACTAAACTGGGGAATAAGTTGGCTGATTTTTTCTGGTAATTCCTGACTACATTCTGTAAGTAAAGGTGCTGTTGCCAGAATTTTAATCTCTTTGTCTCGCCAATAAGTGTAACAATTGGGGAAAAAGGCTCTAATTTGATTATGTAGAGCTAGAGCTGATTTTGACCAATCTAATAAATAATCGGATTTTTGCAATAAGGGTGCGTAGTTAGCCTGGGTATTGTCTTGAGGAGTTGGGGTGATTGTACCTTCTGCTAATTGACGTAGGGTTTCTATAAGTAATTCTGCGCCTAAATTAGCTAGGGTTAGGGCTAGATCTTGGCTATTATCTAATAATCCTATTTCAGTATAAGCCTTAAGCAGCATTGGTCCTGTATCCATGCCTTCATCCATTAACATGGTAGTGATCCCAGAGAGGCGATCGCCGTTATAGATACTCCACTGAATGGGTGCCGCACCCCGATATTGAGGTAAAATTGAACCGTGGACGTTGACACAACCTAATCTAGGCATATTTAAAATTTCACTAGAGAGTATTTGTCCATAGGCGATTACCACGAAGACGTCAGCAGCAGTTTGGGCTAATTGTGTTAGGGTAGGACGATGTTTTTTAATACTTTTTGGTTGCCATACTGGTAAATTATGAGCTAGAGCTATTTTTTTGACTGGAGAGGGTATTAATTGACTACCTCTACCTCGACGTTTATCCGGTTGAGTGACTACCCCTAATAATTCTATCTGAGGATGATTAATTAAGGCTTCCAGGGTAGGAACGGCAAATTGTGGTGTCCCGAAAAAAACTACGCGCATTTTCTTTATGGTCCATTTTATAAGATACTAAAAAATACCTCTAGATTATCTAAAGGTATTATTTCAGTTTAGGGGTTTAGCCCATTGTTCCTCCACCTAACATCTGAGGTTACACCAAGCTAAATACAATCACAAAACCTAACACTCCGGCAAAAATAATCAAAGCGTAGAATTGAGCGCGACCATTTTCCAGGTATTTTAAGGTTTCACCACTGACTAAAGTTGCTAAACCAGTGAGATTCACTGCACCATCAACCACCCGATAGTCAACTTCGAGAATTTGTCGAGCTAGACGACGAGATCCTTGGATGAAAACGCGATCATAGACATCATCAAAGTACCATTTATTCAGGGACAACTTGTAAAGTGCGGGGAATTTAGCGGCGATCGCCCCTGGATCAATTTTCTTCGTCAGGTACATCAGGATCGCAACGCTAATACCAATCAAAGAAATACCGACAGAACTTCCCGCCATAACGAGAAATTCTGTCGAGTCAAAATGATGAGCTGATGGGACGATTTCTTCTCCAGGGGGGAAAATAAACTCTTCAAAGACATTAGCCCAGGGTTTACCCAACCAACCAATTAAAAAAGAGGGAACGGCTAAAACCAACAGAGGTAAAACCATAGACAGGGGGGACTCGTGGGGACTTTCGCTATGTCCCTGGTCGTGGTTTTCATGTTCTTCGTGTAGTTCAGCAATATTCATAGCTCCGGGACCAAAAGCGGGTTTACCCAAAACTAATTGACGTGCCGAAATGTCATTACCGCGAAACTCTCCCTCAAAGGTGAGAAAGTACATGCGGAACATATAAAAAGCAGTCAAACCAGCGGTTAACCAACCTACCAACCATAGAGCGGGATTAGCTGCAAAAGCTAGACCGAGGATTTCATCTTTAGACCAAAAACCAGCGAAAGGAGGAATACCACAGATAGCTAGATTACCTACTAGAAAAGTTAGCCAAGTAATGGGCATAAATTTGCGTAAACCACCCATGACGCGCATATCTTGAGCGAGGTTAGGGTTATGTCCGACCACTGCTTCCATACCGTGGATAACTGAACCAGAACAAAGGAAGAGCATCGCTTTGAAGTAGGCGTGGGTCATCAGGTGAAATAATCCGGCGCTATATGCACCAATTCCCATAGCCATAACCATATAACCAAGTTGAGAAATAGTCGAATATGCTAGGCCTTTTTTGATGTCATTTTGGGTTAGGGCGATAGTTGCGCCGAGAAAAGCGGTGAAACAACCTGTCCAAGCAATGACAGTCATTACTGAGGGTAGGTGTTCGAAGACAGGGTACATACGTGCTATTAGAAAGACTCCAGCAGCAACCATGGTAGCGGCGTGAATTAAAGCTGAAATCGGCGTAGGACCTTCCATAGCGTCGGGTAACCAGACGTGGAGAGGAAATTGGGCTGATTTAGCGACCGGACCAAGGAAGACCAAAATCCCGAACAAGGCGGCTAATCCTGGTGCTAAAGCGCCTGAGTTAAGTAGACTTTCCAAACGTTCGCCAATTACCCCAAATTCAAAGCTACCCGTTGCCCAATATAAACCGAGGATACCGAGTAATAAACCAAAGTCCCCTACTCGGTTGGTAACAAAGGCTTTTTGACAAGCGTCAGCAGCTGCGGGGCGATCGTACCAGAAACCAATCAGTAGGTAGGAACACATCCCCACTAATTCCCAAAAGATATAAATCTGGACGAGGTTAGGACTAACTACTAAACCCAACATCGAAGAGCTAAAAATACTCAAATAAGCGTAAAAGCGTACATAACCGGGGTCATGAGCCATGTAACCATCTGTATAAATCATCACCAAAAAGGCTACAGTACAGACAATCACTAGCATCAGGGAACTCAACGGATCGATGGTATAACCCATACTCAGATGAAAGCTTCCCGCTGAAGCCCATTCTAGGGTACGTGTATAACTCTCGTGTCCTTGAATTTGACTCCATAACAAGGCGAAAGATAAAACCATAGAAGCGCCTGTCAAAAATACTATAAACAAGGCGTTTAATTGTCTTAAGTTACTGGTAAATTTGCCAAAAGAAATTAATCCCATCCCTACTACAGTTGCACCAACCAGGGGTAAGACGGGGACTAACCAGGCGTATTGATAGAGTGACTCCATTGTTATTTGTTAATTTAGACCTTTTGTTTTTTCTAATTCTACCCTCTAGCTACACTTTGGTAGCGCGATTAGCACTTTCTTTTTCTGCTTGACGGACTTTTTTCCCTTTCCAGAGTAAACGAATAGGAGTACCGGTAAAGCCTAGTTGTTGACGGAATTGATGCTCAAGGTAACGCCGATAGTTTTCGCTAAAACGTTGAGGATCGTTGACAAATAAAGCGATCGTTGGTGGTCCACTACTTACTTGAGTTCCGTAATAGATTTTACCCTGTTTTCCTTGACGAGTGGTGGGAGGAGATTGACGGGCGATCGCCTCTTGGATGACTTCGTTGATCACCGCGGTACTAACACGACGTTTATGTTCTTGAGCTGCTACTTGGGCTAAATCTAGGATTTTGGAGACCCTTTGACCTGTTTTAGCGCTAACAAAAATCATCTCAGCCCAATCCATATAGTAAAGACGACTATTAATCAGTTCTTTATATTGATAAATAGTGTAGGAATCTTTGTCGATCGCGTCCCATTTGTTGATAATCAATACTACTGCTTTTCCTTCTTCGATTATACGTCCTGCGAGTTTGAGGTCTTGGTCGGTTACTTCGTCTAAAGCATCTAGTACCAGTAAAACAACATCTGATCGACGTATAGCTCTAAAAGAGCGATTGATGCTAAAAAATTCTGCACCATATTCGACATTTTTCTTTTTACGAATTCCCGCGGTATCTATTAAACGATAGACTTGTCCGTCTTTTTCAATAACTGTATCAATCGCATCTCTAGTTGTTCCTGAAATCGGACTAACGATACAGCGATTTTCTCCGGTTATACTGTTAAATAAACTAGATTTTCCCACGTTCGGACGTCCGACGATCGCTATTTTGATTTCAGGGGTTTCTTCCCCTACAGAAGTAGGGGGAAGATAGGCGATTAATTCGTCTAGTAGCTCTCCTGTGCCATTGCCGTGTATAGCTGAGATGGGTATAGGTTCGCCTAAACCTAATTTCCAGAATTCCGCGGCTTGAACTATTCCAGTAGTCTCTGACTCACATTTATTGACAGCTACCAAGACCGGGACAGATTGCTGACGTAACCAGGTCGCTATTTCTAGATCCCCTGGGGTTACTCCCTCTTGTCCATTAACGACAAAAATTGCGACGGTAGCTTCATTAAGAGCTAACATAGTTTGCTCTCTAATTTGAGGGATTAATTCACTATCATCAGAGAAGATTAAACCTCCTGTATCTACTACGGTAAAATCTCGATCTTGCCAAAATGCGTTTTGATAAGTGCGATCGCGGGTTATTCCGGGTTGATCGTGGACGATAGCGTGTTTATCTTTAGCAAGACGATTAACTAGGGTAGATTTTCCCACATTAGGTCTGCCAATAATAGCTACAATAGGTAAAGACATAATTGAAAATTAGATAATTTCTGATATTTTTGCCCTCAACCATTGTAACTCATTGCTCAAATGAATCTTGAGCCATAGTTGAGTAATTTCTCTAAACTAGCTAAACGATATTGCCAAGCTTTAACCTGGTAAAGATTATCAGACTGATGTTCCCACATCCAATAATCGAATTTTCTCCGAAAAGCTGAAAGCTGTATTTGTGCTGTTAGTAAATTTTTACTGGAAGGCTCTGTAGCTAAACGATTTAAACTAGAAGCCAGAGAATCAACTTGTTTACTCCACTCTTGCATCGTATCTTGGTCCATGACCAATTCATTTTGGGAGATTAAAAAACTCCACTCTTTCTGTAATCCTTGATAACGTTTAGCCAAAGTATCAAAAGGTTGACGATAGGGAATAGGTTGTTCAACATTTCCCTGTGTTTGTCGCAAGATCCTTTCTAAACTAGGTGTAAAATTTTCCATCGCAAATAGAGCGTAACCATCGGGAGAGAGGTTGCGCAATAACTGCATTCGATCGAGAGTAACCAATTCTTGGTTATTAATCGTAATTCCTGGGATAATCAAAGTAGAATTTTTTTGATTGTTCTCG
>CALGKL010000083.1 GCA_937930495.1 uncultured Gloeocapsa sp. | reverse complement strand
GCATCGGGGTTAGTTAGGGCGATATTTTCTCGGATTGTTCCATCAAAGAGAAGGGTTTCTTGGGGGACCATCCCAATCTGACGACGTAGGGAGTATAGTTCTACTTTATTGATTTCGTAGCCATCGATGAGTATTTGTCCTGCTTCTGGTTCGTATAAACGAGCTAACAGTTTGGTGAGGGTACTTTTTCCTGCGCCACTTTCTCCGACTACACCTACGAAGGTTTGGGGAGCAATTTTTAGGTTAATGTTGCGTAGTTGTAATGGTCCATGTTGTTTGAATCGGAAAGAAACATCTCTATATTCTACTTCTCCGACGATTAAAGGCATAGGGATGTTATCTCTATCTTGTTCTGCTTCTTGGGGATGGTCAACGATATCACTGAGACGTTCTAAGGATAGGGCTGTTTCTTGGAAGTTTTGCCAGAGTTGGGTTAAACGGAGAATTGGTGAGGTTACATAACCTGAGATGATTCGGAAAGCGATTAATTGTCCTAAAGTTAGTTTTCCTTCTAATACTAAATAAGCTCCCACCCAGAGTACTAATAAAGCGGAGAGTTTATTGAGAAAGTTACTTGCTGAACTTGCTAGGGTAGAGGTGATTACGGTTTTAAATCCTGTATCTACGTAACGAGCATAATTTTCTTGCCATTGCCAACGGGAACGCAGTTCGATATTTTGGGCTTTGACGGTTTGAATTCCGGTCATTACTTCTACTAAGTGGGATTGGGTTAGAGCGTTACGTTCTGCTTTTTCTCGTATTTGTTTACGAATGATGGGGGAGAAAAACCAGGTTAAGGCTATAAACAGGGGAATAATTCCCAGAGCTACGAAGCTTAATAGAGGACTGTAGATAAACATCACGATGACGTAAATCACGGAGAATACAGCATCTAGTACGACTGTTAAAGCTGTTCCTGTGAGAAACTGACGGATGTTTTCTAGTTCGTTAATCCTGGTGGAAATTTCTCCTACTGGTCTGCGTTCAAAGTAGCGTAGGGGTAGGCGTAGCAGGTGGTCAATGATTTCTGAACCTAAACTCATATCGATCCGGTTGGTGGTATCGACGAAGATATAGGTACGTAGGGTGGAGAGTATAGCTTCAAATATTGCTAAAACTAATAGTAGTATGCCCAATACTTGTAGGGTATCGGGACTATTTTGGACAATCACTTTATCGATGATGACTTGAATCATCAAGGGATTGGCTAAGGCGAATAGTTGGACAAAAAAGGAGGAAACAAATACCTCTATCAGTGTGCTTCTATATTTTTGAATGTAAGGGAGAAACCAACTTAAGCCAAATTTTTCTTGGGGTGTCTCTTTGGTTTTCTTTAATAGTAAAACGTGATAGGGTTCTTCCCAACTGTTTAAGAAGTCGTCAACGTTACGTCGGAGAATGCCTATTTCTGGAACTCCTAGTACTACGCGGCGATCGCTTATTTCGTAGATAATGGTTATACTCCCTTGCCATTTGACGATCGCCGGTGGGTTAATCTTAGTTACTGCTTCTTTGGGCATTTGCAGTAGTTGGGCGTTTAAACCCATTAATTCGGAAATTGCCCCACACAAGTCTAGGGATATACTCCCATGTTGTCTTATGTTGTCTATAATAATTCTCTCGATGACGTCTTTACGAAAGGGCATACCGTAGTATTTGCTTAACATATCAAAACAAGCTACTCCGGCATCTTCTGGGCTTTTGCCTCTGACGTAGGGGTATTCTTTGTCTGTTGTTGTCTGTTCTTCTTGGGTTACTTCTGGTCTGAGGGGATTTGTACTCAGAGGGATGTCATCTGTTGTTTCTTCTTCTTCTGTTTCTAAGACTAGGGTTTTAACTACTGGTGATACTGCTTTAGCTTGGACTGTTTCCCATTGGTTACGTGGTACACCTACTAATCTCAGGGGTTGGTTAATTGAGCAATTTTCTAGGTTGGTAATTTCTAGAATACTACCTGGAGGGAAGTTTAATTCTTGACTATAGTTACTCACCAACCACAGCCAATCTGGGTTGGTTAGTTGGGGGTGATCTTGGGTTCTAATTTCTCCTGGACCTAGGGTATAAATTTGGCTATAGGGTTGGAGTTCTGCTGCTAAATCTTCGAGATTTCCTTGTCCTTTGGCTGTTTTGTCGAGTTGATACCCTAACAGTTCAAACATTTCTAGAATTGTACATTTTTCTAAAAATGCTTGTCTGAGTACTTGATGTTGTTCTACTAGGTCGAGAAAATCTTTGTTTTTGAGGACTAAACAGATTATTCCGTTATCTGAGGAGGCGATCGCTGTTTCTGTGGCTATTCCCCTAGCTAGGTTAACTGCTCCTAGTACTGCTCCTGGTTTGAGCATTTCCACGGTGATTAGTTTGTTGTTGCGGGGATCTCGTCCGAGTAAGCGTACTTCTCCTTCACTGATAATGGCTACTTGAGATGCCATTTCATCTTTTTTGAGGATTACTCCCCCTATACTGTATCTCAATGGTTCTGCTTTTTGGGCTAGATAGTTAATTACCTCAAAGGGTAGTTCTGAAAAAGGGGGGGTCTTGGCCAAAAATTCTCTGACGGCTGTTGTTGTATATACCATAGTTTTTCTTAATTTTTATTAAAATAGGAGACCTTGGTGGTCATTTGTTCTTGTAACCATTGTTGAAATAACTCGTCTAAGAGTCTTCTTGTGGTTTGTTTGTCTAGTTTGGCTCTAATCAGGTTTTCTAGACGCATAATCACAATCCATTCCCCGATTCGCATTGGTTCAAGTAATTTCCCAGGTTCGCTATTGGCTAAAGCTTGGGCGATTTGGGGATGGGGTACGCTTAGATCTACGGGTCCAATTAAACCTTGGGTTTCTGCTTCTATTCCTTGGGAATATTTTTTGGCTAGTTCTTTAAAGTCTGATTCTCCTTCTAGTATCCGAAAATATAATTCTTGGGCTATTCCTGTATTTTTGGTTCTAATTAGGGAGTAAACTACTTGATCTAGGTCTTTTTTGCGTTTGGCAAAGTAGTTTTCTAGTTGATCTGACCAGGTTTGTTCTTTAAATTTTTCTACCTTTAGTTTACGTAAAATCAGGTTTTCGAGTTGTTCTGGTTGAACTCCTGCTTGTAAGAGCCAATTTT
>CALGKL010000082.1 GCA_937930495.1 uncultured Gloeocapsa sp. | reverse complement strand
AAATTTAAGGAAAATATCACTTTTTCCGCTTGGTTAAAAAGGTTAAATACAGAAAAAATGAGTAGATTTTAAATCAGATTACCAGAAAAAAAAATATTATTTGTTTACCTAATCACAAAATGAATATTAATACAGTTGCTGAACCCTCATCACTCTATAACATTACCTCTAATCCTCAGGTTTGGTTAGAAGTCTTAGTAGATTGTCCCGAAGTTGAAAACTTATTCACCTATCGCCCACCAGAGAATCAAGAAATAGAATTAGGAGACGTAGTAAGCATACCCTTTGGTTCGAGAATAGTTGGGGGTATAGTGATTCGTCAGAGAGAATCCCTTCCGGAGGGATTACAACCCCAACAAGTGAAAGAAATAATTGCCGTAGTCGCTACAGGATTATTTCCCAGGGGTTATTGGCAATTGATGGAACGGGTAGCCCAATATTATGGAGTAGAATTATTTAAGGTATTACGTTTAGCCTTACCACCAGGATTATTGGAGCGATCGCAGCGTCGCGTCCGTCTCAATCCTGAAGTTATTCCTGAAGGTGCAGAAACTTTTTGCAGTCCAGTGGCTATAGGGATTTTGCGTCTGTTACAACAACAGGAAACGGGAGACTATAGCGTTAAGTATCTGCAACGACAAATTAGGGGAGCAGAAAGAGGATTAAGGGAATTAACCAAGAAAGGGTGGATTACCAGTTATCTCGAACCACCTAAACCCATCACTCCCAAATGGCAAAAAGCGGTCACCCTGGTAGTAGATACTCCTGCTACTGATTTAACCGAGAAACAAAAACAGATCTTAAAAGTCTTAAGTCTCAAAGGTGGTGAATTATGGCTTCACGAATTAGTCCAAATAGCCCAAACTACCCCCGCAACCATTGAAAAGTTAGGGGAAAAAGGTTATGTTGTTATCGAAAAAAGAGAGACCTTGCGGTTATTAGTAGAAGGTAAAATCACTCCCGATAGGGTTAAACGACTCAATCAAGCCCAACAAGAAGCTGTAACAGTAATTAATAATCTAGAGGGATACGCCGAAGTTTTGCTACACGGAGTCACAGGATCTGGTAAAACAGAAGTCTATCTCCAGGCGATCGCCCCCTTGTTAGAAAGAGGGAAATCAGCTTTAGTCTTAGTCCCGGAAATTGGTTTAACACCCCAATTAACCGATCGCTTTCGCTCTCGTTTTGGAGAGCGAGTCTATGTCTATCATAGCGCTTTGTCTGAGGGAGAACGTTACGACACCTGGAGACAGTTACTCAGAGGTGAACCCCAGGTGCTCATTGGTACTCGTTCCGCGGTATTTTTACCCCTAGTTAATTTAGGTTTAATCGTTTTAGACGAAGAACACGACTCTAGCTTTAAAGAAAGTCAGCGATCGCCTACCTATCACGCCCGTTTAGTCGCCCAATGGCGCGCACAATCAGCCCAATGTCCCTTAATTTTAGGTTCTGCTACTCCCGCTAGTGAGACTTGGTACTTATTCAAACACCAGCCATTGCATTCTGATTATCGTTATCTAGAATTACCTGAGCGAATCAGCGATCGACCTTTACCCCCGGTGGAAATCATCGATATGCGCCAAGAGTTACAAAGGGGTAACCGTTCTATCTTCAGTACTTCTCTTACCAACGCCTTAGCCGAATTACAAGACAAACAACAACAGGCGATTCTGTTTATTCCCCGTCGTGGTCACAGTACTTTTGTATCTTGTCGTACTTGTGGGTATGTGATGGAATGTCCCCATTGTGACGTTTCCCTCTCCTATCACTATAGTCAAGAAGGAGGTACACAATTATTGCGCTGTCACTATTGCAACCATACCAGTTTACACCCCTCTAACTGTCCTCAATGTGGTTCACCCTATCTTAAATTCTTTGGTAGTGGGACACAAAAAGTCTATCTAGAATTAAACCGAATCTTACCCAATTTAAGACTAATTCGCTTTGATAGTGATACCACCCGTACTAAAGGCGCACACCGTGAATTACTACAACGTTTCGCCCAAGGAGAAGCAGATGTTTTAATCGGTACACAAATGCTGACCAAGGGTTTAGATATCGCCCAAGTCACCCTAGTCGGTGTAGTGGCAGCCGATGGTTTGTTACATCGTTCTAATTATCGTACTGCAGAACAAGCCTTTCAAACCCTAATCCAAGTAGGAGGACGCGCAGGACGTGGTACAGAACCAGGAAAAGTGATTATACAAACTTACTCACCAGAACATCCAGTTTTAAACGCGGTAAAAACTCATGATTATGCTGCTTTTATCGAAACAGAATTACAACAACGCGCTCAATTATTATACCCTCCCTATGGTAGTTTAATTTTGTTGCGCTTAACGGGAATTAATCAACAAGAAGTAGAACAAACAGCCCAATTGATGAGGGATACTTGCGCTGAAATCTTACCCCCAACGGTAGAAATTCTCGGACCGGCACCTGCTAATATTATGCGCATCGCTCGTAATTATCGTTGGCAAATTTTACTCAAGTTTCCCAAGCCACAACGAGAAGAAATGATCGATTTTACTCGCTTAAAACAAATCTGTCCTATTGCTGTCAATCTGTCTATCGGTATTGACCCTTTAGAAATAGATTAAATAGGGTTAAATTTTTCTGATTAGAGTCTAACTCCTAACTCAAGCTAAATCAGGAAACCAAGTTTTCTGTAATAATTGTTCTATTGTATAAGGACATTTTTCAGGAATTTGTTGGTTAAGATTGGTTTTTTTCTGGACGATTAAACGCGCGTTAGCATAAATATTGTCTAATTCGGTTGCTAAATAATTTTCTAGATTAGTAGTTAATCTATCTTCGAGTTGAACACGAAAAGTAATAATTTCAGCGCTCCAATGATTAAGATTATTTTCTCTTTCCCCTAACCAATATTGAGCTAAAAGTAAATGAATAATAATCTGCAGCAATAGACTTTTGACAGCGGTTTTTTCTCTCCGTCCCAAGGCAGCTAATTCCTCAATTAAATGCTCATAATCTAACTCTCCTAATTGACGATTTTTCAGTAAAATAACCGTAGTTTCTAGCCATTGAAGATAGTCAGTTTCATAAAGCTCTTGTAAATCTGTTGTTTTGGTGTTCATAGTGGGGTGTAATCTCCAAGAGAAAATAAAGCTAAACTAGTCAGACAAATCGGTTAAAATAACCCCTAGGGATAATTGTAAAAATCTATGACAGCAGAATGGCAGATAGCCAAAACTTACGAAGATATACTCTATCATAAACAAGATGGTATAGCCAAAATTACCATCAATCGCCCCGAAAAAAGAAACGCCTTTAGACCGAAAACCGTATGGGAACTCTATGACGCCTTTTGTGATGCTAGAGAAGACCAAACCATAGGGGTAATACTATTAACTGGAGCTGGTCCACACACCGACGGTAAATACGCCTTTTGCGCGGGAGGAGATCAGACGGTTAGGGGAACAGGAGGATATCTCGATGAAGAGGGAACACCGAGATTAAACGTACTGGATTTACAACGGTTAATCAGATCCATCCCCAAGGTAGTTATCGCCTTAGTAGCTGGTTATGCCATCGGTGGAGGTCACGTTTTACACTTGATTTGTGATTTGACCATCGCCGCTGATAACGCTATTTTCGGTCAAACAGGACCAAAAGTTGGTAGCTTTGATGGGGGTTTTGGTGCGAGTTATTTAGCGAGAATAGTAGGACAAAAAAAAGCTAGGGAAATTTGGTTTCTCTGTCGTCAATATAACGCCGAACAAGCTTTAGGGATGGGTTTAGTCAATACCGTTGTCCCCGTAGAACAATTAGAAACCGAGGGAATTAATTGGGCTAAAGAAATATTAAACAAAAGTCCGATCGCTATTCGTTGTCTCAAAGCAGCTTTTAACGCTGACTGTGATGGTCAAGTAGGACTACAGGAGTTGGCAGGAAATGCCACTTTACTGTATTATATGACCGAAGAAGGGGCTGAGGGGAAACAAGCTTTTTTAGAAAAACGTCCTCCCGATTTTCGTCAATATCCTTGGCTTCCCTAGGGAGGAATTTTTGTTAAAATCTAAGGAAAAAATACCAAAATAGTTATCGTGAGTACTGTAGAAATAATCCAAGATTCAGCTAATTTTCAAGAAATAATTAAAGCAGAACAACCCGTATTAGCTTACTTTTGGGCTTCTTGGTGTGGTCCTTGTCGTCTAGTCTCTCCCTCTATTGAATGGGTAAGTCAAGAATACGGCGATCGCCTGAAAGTAATTAAACTAAACATAGACGACAACAGCGAAGCTGTCGCCTATTGTCAAGTAGAAGGAGTACCAGCTTTAAGATTATTTAAAAATGCTACTCTCATCGCTTCCCACGAAGGGGCGATTACTAAACAACAATTACAAGGGTTTCTTGAACCCCATATCTAACAACATGAAATTTGCACTTCGTTTGGATAACCTGCGAAATAACGTTTTTGCTGATATGGATAAGGCAAAGGCTAAAGCCCAAACTAAAGGTCGTAAAATCATTGATCTTTCCCTTGGTTCTTCAGATTTGCCTACTCCTGTAGAAGTTATCCAGGTGATCGCCCAAGCTTTACCCGATAGTAGTACTCACGGTTATCTACTCCATCGGGGTACACAAGAGTTCAGAAAAGCAGTAGCTTCTTGGTATAGTAACAGGTTTGGTCTAGAAGTAAATCCGGAAACAGAGGTTTTACCCCTGATTGGTTGTCAAGAAGGTACAGCCCATCTACCCCTAGCTATCCTTAACCCTGGAGATTTCGCCCTCCTACAAGACCCAGGTTACCCTTCTCACTCAGGCGGTGTATATCTAGCTGGTGGTCAGGTTTATACTATGCCTCTATTGGAGGAAAATAACTTTTTACCCGTATTTAAGGATATACCAACAGCGGTTTTGACTCAAAGTAAAATGATGATTTTGAGTTATCCCCATAATCCGACTACGGCGATCGCTCCTATTGATTTCTTTCGAGAAGCAGTAGATTTCTGTCGTCACTATGATTTAGTCTTGGTACACGATTTCCCCTACGTAGATATAGTTTTTGACGAGACAATCTCTGTTCCTTCGGTTTTTCAAGCAGATACCAATAAAAGCTTGAGTATCGAGTTTTTTACCTTCTCTAAATCCTATAATATGGGAGGATTTCGGATAGGTTATGCCATCGGTAATCCCCAACTTATCCAAGCTTTAAGTAAAATAAAAGCAGTTATCGACTTTAATCAATATAGCGGGATTTTACGAGGGGCGATCGCCGCTTTGGCAAGTCCCCCAGCAATTATTCAAAACACGGTTAATACTTTTCGACGTCGTCGGGATTTTCTCGTACAAGCTTTACACCAAATCCCTTGGGATGTCCCCTCACCAGCTGCTACCCTTTATCTCTGGGCAAAATTACCCGAACCTTGGACTACAGATTCTATCGGCTTTTGTACCTCTTTAGTAGAGGCGACAGGAGTAGCTTTATCTCCAGGTGCAGGTTTTGGTAAAACAGGCGAAGGTTACGTCCGTTTTGCTTTGGTTACCCCAGAAGCTACTCTTCAAGAAGCGGTAACCCAAATCGCCCAATTTTTGAACACAAAATCACATTGTAATTAAACTCCACTTTTAAGGAAATATAAGACGATGATACTTGTGAAAATTGTTGAACAAAACTCATTGAGGTTAGTATTTTCCCGAGCTCTACAACATCCGTCCTTTTTTGTATTGTTGGGTATTATTGTTGTCTTATTTCCGTTTTACCTATTCGGATTAAGGATGTTATTTGACTCTAAAATAGAAACCTTAACTTGTCAAAAAATAGAACCTAAACAGATTGATTGTAACCTAGAATATTCTTACTTAGTAAAGTTTATTCCCGATTCAAAACAAACAATAAAAGGGGTTACAGCAGCGAGAATGATCAGAAAAACCTGCCCTGACGGTGATTGCTATCATATACAATTACAAACATCCAAAGGGGAAACGTACGAT
>CALGKL010000081.1 GCA_937930495.1 uncultured Gloeocapsa sp. | reverse complement strand
GACTAGCAGTGGTTTTACGCTTTGCCGAAAAAACGATTATGGTGACTCCGGAAAACCCCGAAAGATTTGTCAGTTGTCTTAACAGAATCATCGAGAGGAGGAGATTTTAAAAAAGTCCTTGCAATTTTGCTAAATCCTGTTTATAATGGTAAAGGTTTGATAGTCTGCGGACGTGGCGGAATTGGTAGACGCGCTAGATTTAGGTTCTAGTATCTCTGATGTGAGAGTTCGAGTCTCTCCGTCCGCATTCGAGGGGTAATCTAAGAGGTCCCCCTATTTTTGTGACTAAAAAGAAGAGCGAAAATTGCTCACCAACGATCGCCAAGTATCGGGTAAATCAATTAGCTGTTGCCAAAGTTTCTGTGGTTCAACACCAAAGAATAGCTGTAAAAATAAAACCAGCAAAGCTATGGAAATGGCGGTGGTAAAGCTAGCTTTAATAACTTTTACCAGCCAATTGAAGAGTAAATAGGTAATAATAATTGCGCCGATTAAGATAACTAAATCCATTTAAGAATAGCAAAGTGATTGACTAATTTTGAGTACTTCTGTTCTTGCCCATTGATCCGCGGTGAGGATATCCTCAAGACTAGGATTAGCCGAGTTATCAGCCGAAAAGCGATCGCAGACGTTCTCAATCAAACGAGGAATATCTAAAAACGCGATTTTTTCCTCTAAAAACAGTGCTACTGCTTGTTCATTAGCTGCATTAAGGACAGCGGGCATCGAACCAGCAGCGCGACCCGCGGCATATGCTAGACTCATACAGGGGTACTTATGGTGGTCTGGTGCTTTAAAGGTGAGATTGGCGACTTTGACCAAATCTAGAGGTTGCCAATCGGTATAAAGGCGATCGGGCCAAGAGAGAGCGTAAAGTAGAGGAAGACGCATATCAGCCCAGCCCAACTGAGCTAAGACAGAAGTATCTTGTAACTCAATTAGGGAATGAATGATACTCTGAGGATGAATGACGATATCGATGTGGTCATAATCCAGACCGAAGAGATAATGAGCCTCGATTACTTCTAACCCCTTATTCATCAGTGTAGCCGAATCGATAGTTATTTTGCGTCCCATAGACCAATTAGGGTGTTGCAACGCGTCTTGTACAGTAACTGAGGCTAATTTTTCTACGGGTAAATCGCGAAAAGCTCCCCCGGAAGCGGTGAGAATAATACGTCGTAACCCTTGATTGGGGACACCTTGGAGACATTGGAAGATAGCCGAATGTTCCGAATCGGCGGGGAGTAATTTAACTGCATGCTTAGCTACTAAAGGTAGTACCACAGGGGCACCAGCGATGAGAGTCTCTTTATTAGCCAAAGCGATATCTTTCCCGGCGGTGATAGCAGCGATGGTGGGTAATAAACCTGCACAACCTACTATACCAGTTACGACGATTTCAGCATCACCATAGCGCGCTACTTCTGCTATACCTTCATCTCCTGTCAGGATTAGGGGTTGGTAGTCAATTGTAGCGATCGCTTCGGTTAGTTCGGTTAATTTAGAGGGATCACGAATAGCGATAATCTCAGGTCGAAATTGAGATATTTGAGTAGCGAATAAAGAGACATTACTCCCTGTTGCTAAACCAACAACGCGAAATTGCTCAGGGTATTGACTAACAATATCAAGGGTTTGAGTACCAATAGAGCCAGTAGAGCCAAGGATGGTTATTGCTTTCACGGTTTTTCTTCCAGTTGGGGATCAATGACAAGTGCCTTTATTTTAGCAGTTGTTGTATCTGTAAATTTTAGAGAAGAAATAACCGAACCAACTATAATTAATCATATCGGTTTTGATGAGGAACAGTCATCAAAAGTAATGGGGAAAGCTTGGTGTCAATCCAACACTGTCCCGCAGCTGTGATGAGATCTACTAATCAATCTCTCAGTCAGAATACCCGCCGATAATCAACCTGAAATCAAATATCTGCGAGGTACAGATAATGTTTAAGTTTCATCAGCTAGTGACTACTAGCCTAGTGGTTTCTTGGCTAACTTTGGGTGGAATCAAGCCTAGCCAAGGGGCTAACTTTGCTTACGAAAGTTTTAACTATTCCCCCACTTCAGCTGAAGACTCATTATTGAATGGGCCTATTAATGGAGTAGGATTAAATGGAGGGATTGGTTGGCTACCCTATAAAAATGAAGCTCCTTCAGCTACGCATTTTGGCACGTCTGGATTATCTTATACCGATAATTTGGGGAATCGGTTATTGACCAGTGGACGCTCAGGGGCTTTGACTAATAACGTTGGGGAACATGGTTCATTTCGGTTTATCAATACCTCTGCTGTTGGTTTTCCGATTCCTACTCTTCCTGCTCGTGATCCCAATCTCGGTGATCCAGGCTCTCAAACCCAACCTGGTCTTGGTGTAGATAATACTACGGTATGGCTTAGCTTCTTGATGAGAGTTCCTGTTACTTCAAGAGAGGATTGGGATGGGAAATACGCCGGTATATCACTATTTTATGATGATTTTATCAATGGTCAAGGGACGGGTCCTTTTCCTTTGAGTAAAACTAATGAACGTTTGTTTATGGGTGCTCCCTATGGACAATCAGATCGTCCCTTAAATTTTGGTATTGATCATCCTGGAGCGCCTAACCCCATTTTTACTAATCAAACTTTTTCAGGAAATCAAGGGTTTTTCTTAGCTAGATTCGACTTTGGCGAAGGAGCATCAGATAGAGTAAGAATTTGGCTTAACCCTGATTTAAACACCAATCCTAGTAGTAGTTCTGCTGATATTGATTATGTGATGCCTTTTGATTTTCAATTTAATCGTATTGGGATTTTTGGGAATAGTCCTTTTGGTGGGTCTAATTTGATTGAATTCGATGAGATCCGTTTGGGAAGTTCTTTTGATGATGTTACACCTGTTATACCCGAACCCTCCTTTAATCTAGTGGGATTGTTTTCTCTGGTTAGTTTCATGGGACTCAAACGTTGCTCTAAAAGAACCTAGACCAATCCAGATTATCTATTGATCCTAGGGAGTCGATGTTTAAATCCACAGAGAATCTCCCAGGATATTGTTCCTAGGGTATTAGCCCAATCATCAGCAGTCAGACTAATATTTCCCTCTCTACCTAAAAGGGTAACTACTTCTCCCGGTTGGAGATCGGGGATCTTGCTAACGTCTAACATCAGTTGATCCATGGTAATGGCGCCAATTTGGGGAACTAGTTGACCACGCAGCAGTACTTGAAGTTTATTAGAAAGATTGCGGGGTACACCGTCGGCATAACCAATACCTACTACTGCTATTTTCAGGGGGCGATCGCTGCTAAAGTGATGACCATAACTCACCCCTGTCCCCTTGGGGATGGTTTTGACTTGGGTAATTCTGGCTTTGACCTCTAAAACCGGATGTAGGGAAAGTACGCGACGTAAATGAGGTGCGGGGTATAAACCGTATAAGGCTAAACCTACTCTAACTAAATCATAGTGTAAAGAGCGATCGCTCAAAGTGGCCGCGGAATTAGCTAAATGGAGACAGGGAGGGGTTAAACCCTGACTTTTTAACTGAGCGATCGCCTGTTGATAGCGTTGTTGTTGTAACTTCATCATTTCTGGATTGGGGTCATCAGCAGTAGCTAGATGGGAGTAGATGCTAAGTATCTTTAAACTTGGTAAGTTTTTGACCAAACTAGCAAAACTAGTGGCTTCAGACCAATGTACTCCTAAACGAGACATTCCGGTATCTAACTTAAGATGTACTCCTAATTCTACCCCTAATTCTTGGAGGACCCGATTATAGAGTAACGCTTGTTCGGGACTAGATAGGGTGGGTTCTAAACCCCAAAGGGCGATCGCTCTTACTTCAGCGGGAGTTGGGGTAGCTCCCAAAATCAGAATAGGGGCGTTAACTCCCCCTTTACGCAATTCGATCCCTTCTCCTACTGTAGCGACAGCTACCGAGGTACAACCCGCTTCTAGAAGAGTTGGGGCTACATTTACTGCTCCATGACCATAAGCATCGGCTTTGATGACCGCCATCAGTTGGGTTTTCGGTTGCAAAATGGCCTTAATCGCCTGAACATTATGTCTCAGGGCGCTATGGTCAATTTCAACCCAAGCTCTTTGACAACTCAACTGAGACAACCAAGAGTCACTTTCCCAATAAGTCTTGACTCGAGATTTTTCACTCCACACCACGATTGACTCCTAAAATTTATTGCAAGTTATCTAGACGAATCCGAGGATCTACAAATTTTAACAACAAATCCGCTAAAAGATTGCCAATAATCAACATGGTTGCACCCATCATTAAACTAGCCATCACTAGATACCAGTCTTTGGCTTGTACTGCTTGTAAAATTAAACGTCCTGTCCCGGGCCAATTGAAGAAATACTCGGCGATAAAAGAGCCACTTAGTAAACTGGCAAATTCAAAACCTAAGAGAGTAATCAGGGGGTTAATAGCGTTGCGTAAAGCGTGAACATAGATGACTTTATTTTCGGGTAAACCCTTAGCACGGGCGGTTTGAATATAATCTTGTCGTAGAACATCTAGTAATTGTCCCCGAGTCAAACGTTGTAACCCTGCAAAACTAGTCAAACTTAAAGCTAGGGTCGGTAAAAACATATGCCAAAGTAGGTCAATAATTTTACCTACAGGGGTTAATTGGTCGTGATTAATACTGGTCATTCCACCTACCGGTAATAAAGGGGAGGTGATTTGGGCTATAAATAATAATAATAAGGCGGTAATAAAGCTAGGAAATCCTTGACCGAGATAACTAATTACTCTGAGCAATTTATCGATACCGGTGTTTTGTTTAACCGCACTGACAATACCTAAAGGAATAGCGATCGCCCAGGTGAAAAAAATCGAAGCTACCGCTAATAATAGGGTAGCTTGCAACCTTTCTTTAATTAGTTCTGCTACAGGTCGATAGTAAACAAAACTTTGACCGAAATCAAAACGGGTTACTATTGCCCATAACCAGTACAGATATTGTTCTACTGGTGATTTATCTAAACCAAATTGGACTTTAAATGTTTCTAGGGTTTCAGGTGAAATTTGTAAATTTTGTTCCTTGAGGATATCTAGATAATTCCCTGGCGCTATTTGAATAATGCTAAAACAAAGAAGAGAGGCTAAAAATAAACTCAACAATCCTTGTAATAGTCTTTTGATTACATAGAGAAAATTTTCGTTGGTTATGATTGAGGAAATGGTGGGAGTCAGAGTCACTTTAATATTCAACTAGGGTCATTACGGGAACATCGGGTAATTTTTTTCTTCCCTGTAATTCTGTCAATTCTATGATAAAACCGAACCCTAATAGTTCACAACCGAGGTGTTGTAGTAAATCTGCTGTAGCTTTTGCTGTTCCTCCTGTGGCGATTAAATCATCGACGATCAGCACTTTTTGACCCGGGGCGAGCGCGTCTTGGTGAATTTCTAATTTATCGCTCCCATATTCTAAATCATATTCAATTTTATGTACCGCGGCTGGTAATTTTCCTGGTTTACGAACGGGAACAAAACCGGCGTCTAGATGATAGGCTAAAGCAGGTCCAAAGAGAAAGCCTCTCGACTCCATACCTACTATACAATCGGGATTGACTCCTAAAGATTGGACTTGCTCGGCTAAGGTGTCAATAGTATAGCGTAAAGCTTGAGGATTTTTGAGCAAGGTAGTGATGTCGCGGAATACTATTCCTGGTTTAGGGAAGTCGGGAATATCTCTAATTAAAGATTTTAGATCCATTGTCGTTGGTTTACTTTTTCAGTCACTATTTTACAGCAAAAAAACAATACCCCTCTCGAATCGAGACGGGTATATTTTCATTGTTCATTTGTCCAAAATGATTTGTTTAACCTTGTTTAGCTTAAGGAAGCACCCGAGCGATCGTAACTCTGACGGAAGCT
>CALGKL010000080.1 GCA_937930495.1 uncultured Gloeocapsa sp. | reverse complement strand
TCTTTAACTAAAATATTGGGGAAAAAACCCCAAGAAATCGCCCAGAGAATTATTGAAGAAGTAGAGATAACAGATATCTGTCTCCCACCTACTATAGCGGGTCCTGGCTTTATTAATCTCACCCTTCAACCCGATTATCTCAGCCGAAAATTATTAGCAATTTATCAAGATAGTCAACGTCTGGGTGTGGAAATTTCTCAACCCCAACAACGGATAGTTATCGACTTTTCTAGTCCTAATATAGCTAAAGAAATGCACGTAGGACATTTGCGCTCGACCATTATCGGAGACTGTTTAGCGCGTATCCTGAGTTTCAGAGGTCACCAAGTCTTACGTCTCAACCACGTTGGTGATTGGGGAACACAGTTTGGAATGTTAATCGCTTATTTACGGGAAGCTTATCCCGAAGCGTTAGTTAAACAAGACGCACTGATGATTGGTGACTTGGTTACTTTTTATAAACAAGCAAAACTCCGCTTTGATGAAGATGAAGATTTTCGGGAAACTTCCCGTCAAGAGGTAGTGAAACTCCAGTCGGGAGTAGAGGATTCTCGTCGCGCTTGGGAGTTGTTATGTGAACAATCCCGACGGGAATTTCAAGTTATCTATGATTTGTTAGATATTGAATTGGTAGAAAGAGGGGAATCTTTTTATAATCCTTTTTTAGGGGATATTATTGAGTTATTAAGTGCTAAAAACCTTTTAACCGTTGATGATGGCGCTAAATGCGTCTTTCTAGAAGGATTTACTAATAAACAGGGTGAACCCTTACCTCTGATTGTGCAAAAAAACGATGGGGGTTATAACTATGCTACTACGGATTTAGCTGCTTTAAAATATCGGATTGAGAAAGATCAAGCTGACAGAATTATTTATGTAACTGACATGGGACAGGCGAACCACTTCGCCCAGTTTTTTCAAGTAGCAAAACGCGCCGGAATTTTGACCGAAAATGTAGAAGCAGTTCATGTTCCTTTTGGTTTAGTATTAGGAGCAGACGGGAAAAAGATTAAAACGCGCTCGGGAGAAACGGTGAGATTGCGTGATTTATTAGATGAGGCGATCGCCAGAGCGCGCCAAGATTTAATCAATAGACTAACCCAAGAAGGACGTCAAGAAACCGAAGAATTTATCGAAAATGTCGCTAAAGTAATTGGCATTAGTGCGGTAAAATACGCTGATTTGAGTCAAAATCGCACTAGTAATTATGTTTTTAGTTATGATAAAATGCTCGCGCTTCAAGGCAACACCGCGCCTTATTTATTGTATGCTTATGTTAGGGTACAGGGAATCATCCGTAAGGGAAATATTGATTTTAATCAACTTCCCCAAAATCTCAAGATTATTTTAGAACAACCTTCAGAACAAACCTTAGCTAAACATCTTGTACAATTTAGCGACTTACTAGCAGAAGTAGAAAAAGAATTATTACCCAATAGATTATGTCAATACCTATTTGAATTAAGTCAAAAATTCAATCAATTTTATGACCAATGTCCCGTTTTACAAGCAGAAGAAAATATCCGTATTTCTCGTCTTTTACTATCAGAAATAACCGCTAGAACCTTAAAACTAGGATTATCTCTGACCGGAATTCCTGTACTAGATAGACTTTAGTTTATCCTCTAGAGAAGGTTGACCTTTACCCAAGGGATTAGAAAATGGATTCCATCCTGGTTGTTATTGAGCTCTCTCTAGCTATAAATTAGTAAATAGATAGAGAGAAAATCTTACAGGAGTATCAATGACAGTCACCGTCAACCCAACGAAACAACCGGTATTAATCAAAAGGGAGATTCTATTCGGGAATCCCCAACGTACTAGTCCGAAATTATCGAGTGATGGTAAATATTTAGCCTATATAGCTCCTGATAGCAATAATGTTTTACAGGTTTGGTTACAAATCCTCGGTCAAGAAACAGCAGAACAATTGACACAGGATCAAAAAAGAGGAATTAGATTTTATTTCTGGACTTATCAACCAGAACAACTAATCTATATCCAAGATGCTGATGGTGATGAAAACTTTCATCTCTACCAGGTTAACGTCATCTCTAAAGAAGTAAAAGACTTAACCCCCTATCCAGGAGTAAAAGCGCAAATAATTGATTTAGATCCGGAGTTTCCCGACGAGATTCTGATTGGCTTAAATTTAAAACAACCGGAAACCTTTGATGTCTATCGGGTTAACTTGAAAAATGGTGCATTAGAATTAGATACCCAAAATCCAGGAAATATCGTTAGTTGGACCTGTGATGCTGAATTTAAGATCAGAGCAGCGATCGCTGCTACCCCAGACGGAGGTTCAGACTTACTGTACCGCGAAACCATAGACAGTCAATGGCAAGTTTTACGTCATTGGGGACCTGACGATCAAGGGGGAGTGGTTAGCTTCTCCCAAGACAATCAAAGTCTATATCTAGAAGCTTCTCACGATGCTAATACCCAAAGGTTGATTGCCTTGGATTTAAAGACTAAAAACGAAACCATTATCGCTTCCGATGAGCAATATGATGTAAGCTCAGTAATGATGCCTCCTAGAGAGAGAAGAATACAAGCGGTTTCTTTCTACAAAGATAAGGAAGAATGGCAAATCCTTGATGAGAGTATCGCGGCTGATTTTGCTGTATTAGAAAAAGTACGTCCAGGAGAATTGAAGATAATCAGTCGGGATTTAGAGGATCAAAAGTGGTTAGTAGCTTACGTCACCGACGATGGACCGGTTTATTATTATCTCTACGATCGCCCTTCTGGTCAAACTACCTTACTCTTTAGCAATCAACCCCAACTAGAGGGTTTACCCCTAGTTGCCATGGAACCTATTAGTATAACCGCTAGGGATGGTTTAACCATTCACGGTTATTTGAGCTTACCCCAAGGACAAGAAGCTCCCTACCCTACAGTATTGTACGTCCATGGCGGTCCTTGGGCGCGGGATACCTGGGGATATAACCCGACGGTACAATGGCTCGCTAATCGTGGTTATGCAGTCTTACAGGTTAATTTTAGGGGTTCTACGGGTTACGGTAAAGCCTTCCTCAACGCTGGTAATCGTGAATGGGGTGGAGCGATGCACAATGACCTCATCGACGCTGTCAATTGGGCGATCGCCAAAGGGATCTCCCAACCCGATAAAATCGCGATCATGGGTGGATCTTACGGAGGTTATGCTACTTTAGTGGGTTTGACTTTTACTCCCGATG
>CALGKL010000079.1 GCA_937930495.1 uncultured Gloeocapsa sp. | reverse complement strand
CAGTCTTTAGGGGAGGATTACGGGAAGGAAAAAAAAATTGCTCCCTGGTTGCCAATCACTAAAACTCAAGCTTCTCAATTTTATGAGATTACTACTAGGGGAGCGTGGATAGGGATAGGGTTTTTAGTGGTCTATTGGGTTACTATTCGGATTATCGGACCTGCTTTTGGTTGGTGGCAAGTTAACTAATGCTAACTAGCACCCTATATATATTATTAGGGGGGTTTTTTGCCGGTCAAATCGCTAGACGTTTGGGTGCACCGCCATTAATTGGGATGATTATAGCGGGAATTGTTCTGGGACCACAACTAGGGGGTTTACTAGCACCTGAAGTTTTAGAAAGTGGGGCTAGTTTACGTATCATAGCGGTGATGATTATCCTGATGAAAGCGGGATTGGGGTTAGACAGGGAAAAACTGCAACAACAGGGAAGCGTAGCCTTACGTTTAGGGATTCTCCCTGCTAGTTGTGAGGCGATCGCCATTGGGATAATCAGTATGTGGATTTTCCGATTAGACTTTCCCACCGGGTTACTTTTAGGGTGTATTATTGGAGCGGAATCTCCCGCGGTAATTGTCCCAGGGATGTTAAGACTCAAGAGTTTAGGTTGGGGGGTAGCCAAAGGGATTCCCGACGCTATCTTAATTGGTAGTGCTCTATCGGATGTGTTGTTATTATTAGTATTTGGTTTATTAGTTAATTTTCTCAGTCAAGGGGAATTAGATTTAAATAGTTTAGGTTTATTACCCTTACAGGTCATTTTAGAGATAGGATTAGGGTTACTATTTGGATATCTAGCCGCCTGGTTAACGGTATTACTATTAACCAAGCAAAACTGGACACAAAATAGGGTACAGGATATCTTAATTGGAGCGAATATTGCCCTATTATTAGTGGTAGGAGAGAGAATTTTACCCTACTCTGGATACTTAGCCGCCATGGCTATGGGTTTCTTTTTGATCGAATTAGATCCACCCCTAGCGAGGAATTTGCGTGGTGGTTTTGATAGTTTATGGACTGTAGGGGAGATTGTTTTATTTGTTTTATTGGGAGCGAGTATTAAACTAGAGGTACTAGGGGATATCCTGCTACCAGGATTATTATTACTGAGTATAGGTTTATTAATCGGTCGTGGGTTAGGTTGGTATCTCTCGACAGTGGGTAGTAATTGGAATTGGTCAGAGAGATTATTTTTATTACCAGCTAATAGTGCTAAAGCCACTGTCCAAGCGGCGATTGGTGCGATTCCCCTAGCTAGAGGGATTGAAGGTGGAGAGATTATTTTAGCGATAGCGGTACTTTCTATTTTAATCACTGCACCCTTAGGAGCATGGAGTACGATGATCTTGGCGCCTAGGTTATTAACCCAAGGAGAGGTAGATCCTACCAAAGTCAGTATAGCCAATCGGATTATTTATTTAGCGGTAGTGGATACTTCTACTTTTGCGAGGGAGGTGTTAAAAACAGTAGCCCAAAAAGCCCGTAGTAATAACGCGGAAGTCATAGTTTTACACGTGATCAACGAACAAGATACAGGGGGTGTCAGACAACTGCGGGAGGTTACTAAACAACTGTTAGCTGATATTCGTTATCAGTTTCTCACCAAAACAGGAACTATTCCCGAAGAGATTATTCGCACTGCTGAAGATTATCAAGTTAGCGAGATTATTATGGGTAAACGAGGATACCAACCCTGGAAGAGGGTATTAATCGGCTCGGTTTCCCAAGCGGTGTTGGAAAATAGTTTAATACCCGTAACAATCGTCGAATATCGAGAAAAAGGTTAAAATTCAATACCTGGTTGTGCTTTAACCCCTTGTTCATGAAAAGGGTGTTTAATTAGTTTCATTTCGGTAACTAAATCAGCGATCGCGATTAGAGCTTCGGGAGCGCCTCTACCGGTTAAAATAACATGGGAGTCTTGAGGTTTATTTCCTAGGGTAGTCAGTACCTCTTCTAGGGGGAGATAACCCAATTTGAGAGCGATATTAATCTCATCGAGTAGGACTAATTTATATTCAGGATTATTGATCAACTCTTGTGCTTTAGCCCAAGCTTCCGTAGCTTTGAGGATATCTCGCTCTCGATCTTGGGTTTCCCAGGTAAATCCTTCTCCCATAGCGTAGAATTCTAATTGTGATTGCCATTGACTTAAAACCGCTTTTTCCGCGGGTTCCCAAGCTCCCTTGATAAACTGAATTATCCCTACTCGATAACCATGACCGAGAGAGCGTAGGACCATTCCTAAAGCTGCGGTGGTTTTTCCTTTCCCGTTACCCGTATGAACGATAATCAGTCCTTTTTCGAGATTACGAGTGGCGAGACGTTGTGCTTGTATTTCTTTACGTCTCTGCATTTTTTGTTGATATTCTGTCATATTATGCTTAGTTCTCCTGTTTATTGGCAAGAAGCGATCGCCTATTTAGAGTCTGAGGATCCAATTCTAGGGAGGTTAATTAGGAACTATCCTGGGGAAAATTTACAGAACCATCATAATCCTTTTTATACTTTAGCTAGGGCGATCGTCGGGCAACAAATTTCGGTTCAATCCGCTGACGCGATTTGGTCGAGATTAACAACGATTTTACCCTCTATTTCTGCTGAAGCTTATTTACAATTAACGGAGTCTCAATTGCGCGGTTGTGGGTTATCTCGTCAAAAGATAGCCTATTTGTACAATATTGCCATTGCTTTAGAAGAAAAGTTGCTTACTCCCACGGATTGGGATCATCTCAGTGACGAAGAAATAACCGAGGAATTAACCAAGATTAAAGGGATTGGGACATGGACAGCGCAAATGTTTCTCATCTTTCATTTAAACCGCAGGGATATACTTCCCTTAGGGGATCTTGGTTTAATCAATGCTATTCAGCTGCACTATAGTAAAAAAGCGAAACTCAGTTTAGGGGAAATCAAACAAATTGCTCAAACTTGGCAACCCTATCGAACCGTAGCCACTTGGTATCTTTGGCGTAGTTTAGATCCGGTAGTTGTGCAGTATTAAGGGACTAGCTATGCTGCAGGGAGCTCCCCAGAAAGATCATCTGCTTTCTTGAGCTCCTTTGCTCCTGCTAACTAACGAAACATACTACTTACAGAACTATCTTCGTGAATACGCCAGATGGCTTCACCAATCAGATTAGCCACCGAAAGAACGGTTAATTGGGGAAACTGTTTAGACTCAGGTACAGGGATAGTATTGGTAACAATTACCTCTTCGATGACACCACTAGAGAGTCTTTCGATAGCGGGGTTAGAAAAAACGGCGTGGGTAGCACAAGCATAAACCCGCTTAGCTCCTTCTTTTTGGAGTAATCTAGCACCTTCAACGATTGTTCCTGCGGTATCAATCATGTCATCGACGAGGATGGCTGTTTTGCCCTCAACATCACCAATTACATTTAATACTTCAGCGACGTTATGACTTTGACGACGTTTATCTATAATCGCTAGGGGTGCATCATCGAGTTTTTTGGCGAAAGCTCTTGCTCTGGCGACTCCACCAACATCAGGAGAAACAACCACGATCTCGGAGAGATTTTTACTAGCTATGTAATCTAGGATAACGGGAGAACCATAGACATGGTCAAAGGGTATATCAAAATAACCTTGGATTTGAGCTGAATGTAAATCCATGGCTAAAATACGATTTGCTCCTGCTTGAGTAATTAAATTAGCTACTAATTTAGCGGTAATTGACTCTCTCCCTGCGGTTTTGCGGTCAGCTCTGGCGTAACAATAGTAGGGAATAACCGCGGTAATTTGTCTTGCTGATGCTCTCCTACAAGCATCAATCATAATTAACAATTCCATCAAGTGATCATTGACGGGATAACAACAGGGTTGAATCAGATAAACGTCACAACCTCTGATTGATTCTTGGATTTGAATATATAGTTCTCCATCAGCAAAGCGTTTACGGAGCATAGGTCCAATATCCATCCCCAAATAGCGAGCTACTTCCTGGGCTAAGGTTAGATTAGCAGAGCCAGAAAATAGACGCAGACGATTAGTTTCCGAAGGAATAGGGGACATAAGCTCAAGGGAGAGAGTAGGGGAATAGGTCACAGCAAATTTTAAACCTCTTTCTTGACACCTTTTCTATTATTATCGCAATTTTTAAAATTGGTTGTTAATTTTTTATTTGTTTAAGAGTTTTTTCTAGGTAAAATTAACTAAAGATTATCAAGAAAAAAAATAAGTTAATGACTAAACTACTCATTACGGGAACAGATACTAATGTTGGTAAAACTGTTTTAACTACTTCTGTTGTTGCTGCCAATTTGCTCAATTACCCCAAAACAACCGTGGGTTTAATGAAGTTAATGCAGACGGGTTATGGCGATCGCCAACTTTATCAAAAATTATTTAGTCAATATTCCCAAGTAGAAATAGTCACCCCT
>CALGKL010000078.1 GCA_937930495.1 uncultured Gloeocapsa sp. | reverse complement strand
TCCCTCTTTCCTTGAGAAGATTTAGTAATGATTTAGGTTGATTCCTGCTTCTTTAGCCATAGCCTGTAATCCTCTACTATTGAGGGTTTTGATCGCTTTGGCGGAAAGACGTAATTTCACCCAGCGTCCACCTTCTGACCACCAGATTCTCTTTGATTGTAAATTGGCGTGTTGTAATCTTTTGGTGCGACGGTGAGAATGGGATATACTAAAAGCATTATTCGCTTTTTTACCTGTAAGATCGCATTGACGAGCCATAATTAATTCCAATCCTGTTAATTCTATTTAAGGCTTTACTATTATATAACAATGAATAGTGTCGGTGATTTAATCAATCCTTCTCTTTCTCCCCATAATCCCGCTATAGTTGAAACCTGGAATCTAGGTAAAATCTATCGCACGGGATTTTGGCTCAATCAGAAAGTAGTATCTCTCCAAGATTGTTCTTTGATTGTTTACCAGGGAGAGACTTTTGGTTTATTAGGTCCTAATGGCGCGGGTAAAACCACTTTGTTAAAGATTCTCTTGGGAATTATTAAATCTACTTCAGGAAGGGCGGTTTTGTTAGGTCGTCCCGTGGGCGATCGCTCTGTTAAACAAAGAATCGGTTATCTTCCTGAAAATGCTTATTATTACGACTATCTAACCGGTTGGGAATTTTTAAACTTTGTCGCGGGTTTATTCCAAATACCCCCACGAGAAACCAAAAAACGAATAGTGGAATTATTGGATTTGGTGGGATTGGCTGAAACCACGGCTAAAAAGAAACAATTGCGACAATATTCTAAGGGTATGGTACAACGGATTGGGATGGCTCAAGCCCTAATTAATGATCCTGATGTGGTGTTTCTCGATGAACCGATGTCGGGTTTGGATCCGATGGGACGTTATCAGGTGAGACAGATAATTTTATCCCTCAAGGAGAGAGGGAAAACCATCTTTTTTAATTCTCACATTCTTTCCGATGTGGAGTTGATTTGCGATCGCATTGCCATCCTCGCTCAAGGTAAGCTAATTTGTTTAGGTTCACTCAACCAATTGTTAGGTTCACCCGATAGTTATCAAGTAATTATCAAGGGAGGAACCCAAGAACAATTATCCCCCTGGGTTGACAATCTTAGTCTAGATGAGGACTGTTGGCACGGTCAACTCAATCGAGAATTAGAAGCTTTTATTCACTATTTAGCGACGATTGATGCTAAGTTATTAAATCTACGCTTAGCGCGAGTATCCTTAGAAGAATTTTTCTTAAAACAGTTACAAGACAGAGGGATTTACAAGTCTTCCTAAACTATTTAGGCGTTTTTAATTGATAGACCGTGGTGGTTTCAACATCTATATTAATCTCAGCAAGATTGTTACCTAGTTTCTCCTGGATAGCTTTGGTTAAAGTTACCTGTACATCTAAAGCGATTCCCTTACTATTAACTAAAGCTATTAAGTCTTGGAAATTAGCCTTAAGGGTTTGGCGTTGATAAGATGATAATTGCAGATCTTGTACTTGATATTCTTGTTGACTAAGCATCCCCTTTTTGAGTCTTTCTTGAAGATGATTAAGTTCTGAATCCAACAATTGCCATTGTCGTTTAACTTCTCGATATCTTTGTGCTAATAACTCTAAATTTTCCCTTGAAGCTTCAGGTTCAATTTGACTAGATAAATCGATTAACTTAAAATAAATTTCTCTTAAATAAACGCAATCCATTTGAGCGTAGGCTAATTGTTGTGGGGTTAAAGGTCGTTTTCCCCAATCACTTTTTTGTTCTTCTTTAGAGATATTTTTAAACTCAGTTAGATACTCGGTTAAATTTTTGAGGCTATAATTAGATACGGGTAAAAGATAATAGGGTATTTTTTGAGCTAATTCTAGGGTGCAAACTACTTGTTTAGCTTGACTTTTCCCCAAAAAATTTAGGTCGTATTTAGCGTTATGAAAAACCTTAGTAATCTCGGAATTTTCCAGAATATTTTCCCTAAAAAAATCAATCAATTCTGGTCGATCTAAAACATCAATTAAATAAGTTCGACTCCCGTCTTTACTTTCTCGGTGTGCTAAAATTTGAATCAGGGATAAACGAGGATTTTTACTTTGATAATTAGCTACTTCTGTATCTAGCCAAAGAAGATCTACTTCAGATAAATCTAGGATAATTTCTTTAATCTCAGTTGGATTGGTTAAATATAACATTCTCAGAAAATTAAATAATAAACCAAAAGAGGTAGTAATGTCTAAAACACCACTACCTAGTTAAATTATAGTTAAGAAGATATCTTAACTTTCTTTATTCAAAAATTGTTGAGCTTGATTTAAAGCAGCACCAGCGATATTAAACAAAGCCCAAGAGGCTGCGATAATGATCGGAGAGAGAACCAAAATAACGCGCCAATCCATCTTTACATAACCTCTTAAAATTGAGATATTTAATTAAGCTGTTTATATTTTTTCATATTTGGTAGCATTTTGGCAAGGTCTTGGGAAAATTTTTTATTGAGAATAAAAGCCAAGATCTGTACCTTTACCAGCGTGAGCTAGAGCTAATTTATAGTATTTTTCAGCGTGAGAGATTAAATCCTGTGCTTCTGTGGGGGTGATTTCCCGTAATTTTTTACCGGGAACACCTACTACTAGGGAATAGGGGGGGACGTCTTTAGTAACTATACTTCCAGCACCGATTATACTACCCGTACCGACTCTAACCCCATCGAGGATAACCGCACCAATACCAATTAAACAACCGCTTTCAATATAGGCTGAATGTATAACAGCACCATGACCAACGGTAACATAGGATTCGAGAATAGTTGGTTGACCCGGATCACCGTGTAAGATAGCACCATCTTGAATATTGGTATAAGCACCGATTTGGATAATTTCCACATCAGCGCGCACAACCGCATTGTACCAGATACTGACTCCTGTAGCGATCGAGACATTACCCATTACTGTAGCATTTGGAGCGACAAAAGCCGCAGCTGTGAGGTCAGGGGGAGACCAAACCGATTGGTTAGAATTATTCATGCTATGGTTAAAGAAAAATCAGCAGCCAATCTTTGGGTTTATTTACCAAGACTAAAATCATAACATATTATCTGACTGTAAAAAATGAATTTAGCGAATACTTATCCTATTTTTGGTCCGGAAATTCTTTGTCCCCATTGTCGACAAACTATACCCGCTTTGACCTTAACCGATACCTATCTGTGTCCTCGTCATGGCGCTTTTGAAGCAGATCCCAAAACCGGTGAACTAATTCATCTACAATCAGGTCGTCATTGGCGCTTATGGGACGGAAAATGGTATAGACAACACACCCATCCCGATGGGATTCGTTTTGAAATTCACGAAGCCTTAGATAGACTCTACAGCGAAGGATATAGAGCTACAAAAGTGATTATAGCAAGACGTTATCGCGAATTGGTCAGCGCTTATTTAGATAAAACTGGGACAAAACAACCTAAATCAGATTTAACTTTACCCAAACTCTACGGACTACCGGTGGATTTTAGTCCCGAAACGGGAGTAGATCCCTGTTGGGAAGTAATCAACTTTGATTTAGAAAAAGAACCAGGTGCGCCAAAGCGTTACCCCTATTTTCGTATGTTCGACTAATGTTACATCATATTTCGATTCGGACAGCAGATATTCATAGGGCGATCGCCTTTTACGAGAAGCTAGGATTCACGGTGCAAGAACGCTTTACCACCGGATACACCCTAGCTTGTTGGCTAGAGGGTTTACAGGGGAGAATCGAATTGATTCAGATACCCGAACCCAAACCAGCAGCGGATGCTTTTGGCGACGAGCATTATGTCGGTTATTATCATATTTCCTTTGATTTAACCGCAATAACCCCAGATTTGAGGAGTTGGTTAAAGGAGTTACAAACCAAGGGTGAACCGGTAAGGGTATTATTAGAGCCAAGACAACAAATAATCGGCGATCGCTGCTTAGAAGTGATGTTTATCGCTGATGCTGATGGATTACCCCTGGAATTGATTAGGATAATCAAATGAATTCGGACTGGTTAGGAGTGGTGATCGGGAATTCCCGCTTTCATTGGGGTTATTTTCACCAACAACAATTACAACAGAGTTGGGATAGCGAAGAAGGGATTATCCCTCCGGAGTGGGAGGAATTACCAATTTATGTCGTTTCAGTAGTAGAAGCAAAAACCCTACTTTTTCAACAACACCCCAACGGAAGAATCATCAGACTAGAAGACATCCCCTTGGTTGGGGTATATTCCAGTTTAGGGGTAGATCGGGCTTTAGGTTTATGGGGGGCGATCGCCAATTGGGGTTACCCCTGTTTAGTCATCGATGGGGGAACAGCTTTAACCCTAACCGCAGCCAATGATCGGGGAGAATTTCATGGTGGAGTTATTCTCCCAGGATTAGGACTCCAATTAGAATCCCTCGCCACGAGTACTGCAGCATTACCGAGGGTAAATCTGACCAGAGAACTCCCCTTACGTTGGGCAAAAAGTACAGCAGAAGGGATTCAAAGTGGGGTTATTTATACTCTTGTAGCGGGAATCAGAGAATTTCTAGCCCATTGGTGGGAACAATTCCCCAATAGTCCGGTAATTTTTACAGGAGGAGATGGGGAAATATTGCGCCATTATTTAATCACATTAGATAGTAACTCTGCTTCCTTATCACATTTTGAGGCTAATTTGATTTTTTGGGGTTTAAAAACAATAGTTAAGGAATTAAAGTAAGCCTACCAATTTCAGACTTGAAGAAGGTAGTAGTAATATTTTTATTTTTTTTATTTGAGCAGGTGATAATAGACAAATAGAAATCTAAGTTGCTCATCCTCGGAAATCAGAGAGGAAATAGGACAAAAAGACAACCAGGACTTGGACAACTAAAACAGTTGCTCAAAACTTGGTAAGATGATCAAAATGTGATTTTATTTTTACTTTAGGAAAGTCGCTACATGATACATGAAGTTTTTATGCCCGCCTTAAGTTCAACGATGACAGAAGGTAAAATCGTCTCGTGGGTAAAATCCCCTGGAGAGAAAGTAGCTAAAGGGGAAACGGTCTTAATCGTTGAATCAGACAAAGCCGATATGGATGTAGAATCTTTTTCTGAGGGTTATTTAGCGACGATTCTGGTTCCCGCGGGAGAAAGTGCACCAGTGGGAGCAACCATTGGTTTAATCGCTGAAACCGAAGCCGAAATTGAAGCAGCTCAACAACAAGCTAGTAAAGAATCCGCACCTCGATCCACCCCAACGGTGAGTACTCCCGAACCCGTCGTAGCCAGCACCCCCACTGTAACTACAACCGTGAGCAGTAATGGACGTAAATTCGCCTCTCCCCTCGCGCGTAAACTAGCTAAAGAATTAGGTATAGATTGGCAGAGTATTCCTGGTAGTGGTCCCCATGGTAGAGTAGTGGTAGAAGACATCCAAAAAGCCTCGGGGAAAGTACCGATCGCCACAACACCT
>CALGKL010000077.1 GCA_937930495.1 uncultured Gloeocapsa sp. | reverse complement strand
TATTTATTAGAGACCCCAATTGAATGGAAACAAAAAATGGTTGTTTTGACGCAACCGTTTTACTTAGTCTCTATTTATTAGAGACCCCAATTGAATGGAAACTTTAAGAAATCCCACAATAAGTCGTTAATTAATGAATTTTGTGTCTCTATTTATTAGAGACCCCAATTGAATGGAAACAGTTTTGCGCAAAAGGTTTCCACCTCCCTTTTGTTAAAAAGTCTCTATTTATTAGAGACCCCAATTGAATGGAAACACTTATTAATATTAAAGAGGAAAAAAGTAAAGAAGGGTCTCTATTTATTAGAGACCCCAATTGAATGGAAACCCAATTTGGCTAGAAATTCCTGATTATTGGACTTAAAGTTTATGTCTCTATTTATTAGAGACCCCAATTGAATGGAAACTAAACCCGCTGCCCTGCCTCCTGCCTCCTGCCTCCTGCCTCCTGTCTCTATTTATTAGAGACCCCAATTGAATGGAAAGCACAAAAAGAATCATAATCCCTTAACCAAAGACGAATAGCTGAGGCGATCGCACTTTGGTTGCTTTCACGGGGTGGAGTAACCGATTCTTGGGTTTGATTAGCTGAGAGTAACAATAAAAAATCCCACCCTTGTGGAGTTTCTACTAAAAATAACCGATGAAAACCCTGGGTTTCAACTGCTTGATTTTGTCTATATCTTCTCTCTAGGGTGGTAAAAAATATTTGTGTGGGTGAATCGGTAAAGACTCTAGTATATTGACGTTGAGGTAGAGGTAAAGGTTCAAATTCTGGTGGAGATACAGCGATGATATGGCGAATTTGGAGGTCAGAAACTTCTAAAGATTGTGCCCTGCGAATGACTCGATTAGTATAGTGGGGTAAGTCTTTTAACAATTGTTCGACGAGTTGATTGATATCTTTTGTACAAGTTGGTTGAGGATGACTAGGGATGATCAAACCAAACTGAATCAAACCAACTCCTAGAAAAATAGTAATGGTTTTGAGTTTATTTTTGAACCATCTAGACATTTTCTAACTCAGCTCGAAGATTTGACCAAGCTATTTCAGGGTGAGGAGCTTGAGTCAAAGGACGTCCAATCACTAAATAATCTGCACCTGCTCTAATTGCTTCTAGGGGTGTTAAAGTTCTACTTTGGTCATCATTATTGCCCATATGAGCCCATTTTGGTCTTACTCCGGGACAAACCAGTAAAAAGTCTTGATTACAGGTTTCTCTGAGTTGTGGGACTTCTTGGGGAGAACAAACTACCCCATTCAAACCTAATTCTTGGGCTAAAAGTGCCATTTTCAGCACATATTCTGGTAATTCTAGGGGTATTCCCAAATCAAAAGCTAAATCACGGGAGTTTAAACTAGTTAACAGGGTTATTCCGAGTAATTTAGGGATAGGTTGATTAGGGTTAAAAGCGTTTTGAGCCGCTTGTAAGGCTTTTTTACCTGCGGTAATATGGAGAGTGAGTAAATCTACTTGATAATTTTGGGCACAACGACAAGCACCAGCTATAGTATTGGGGATATCGTGGAATTTTAGGTCGAGAAAGATTCGTTTTTCTCTGTCTTTGAGTTTAGCAAGAATGAGGGGTCCTGTCCCGACGAATAATTCTAAACCGACTTTCCAGAAACTGACTTCAGGAAGTCGATCGACTAGGGTTATGGCTTCCTCTAGGGTAGGTACATCTAGGGGGACTATGATTCGCTCGAGATAATTACTCATGGTACTAAACGCACAAATTTCTTTTTACCTACTTGTAAGACGCGATCGCACAATTCCTCGGGACTCGCAAAAGTGGTCTCTACCTCATCGAGGCGATCGCCATCTAATTTGACTGCGCCACCTTGAATTTGTCTTCTCCCTTCACCGCTAGTTTGACATAATCCACTTGCGCTTAGGAGATAAAATAATTTTACGGGGAATTTTACCTCCCTGAGGGAATATTCCCTAATTCCTGCTGCTGAAGTGGTTTTTCCTCCCAAAACAATTTCCATAGCGTTAGTTTGAGCTTGAATGGCTGCATTTTCCCCGTGATATTGACTAACAACGTTTAAAGCTAGTAATTTTTGTGCTTCTCTAGGGTTATCAGGAATTGTTTCTAGGGGGATATCGGTTAATAACTCAAAGTAGTCTTTTAACAACTTATCGGGGGTTTTTTCTAATTTAGAATACATTGAGAGGGGATCTTCGGTTAAACCTACATAATTATTCAGAGATTTAGACATTTTTTGTTCTCCATCTGTACCAATGAGGATGGGTAACAGGAGTCCAAATTGAGGTTTTTTCTGAAAATGACGCTGTAAATCACGACCAACAGCGATGTTAAATTTTTGATCAGTTCCTCCTAATTCTACATCTGCTTCTACCATTACTGAATCATAACCTTGCATCAAAGGATAGAGAAACTCGTGGAGAAAAATGGGGTTTTCTTGTGCATAACGTTGGGAAAAACCCTCTTTAGCTAGCATTTGGGAAACTGTCATCGTCGATAATAACTCTAGAATCTTGCTTAGGTCTAGCTGGGATAACCATTCGGAGTTGTAGCGAATTTCCAAACGTCCTGGAGTCTCAAAATCGAGAATTGGTTTCAATTGCTTAAGATAATCTTGAGCATTTTCCTGAACTTCTGCTGGGGTTAATTGACGACGTACTTCTGATTTTCCGGTTGGATCGCCGATTCTAGCGGTAAAATCCCCGATGATTACCACCGCTGTATGTCCTGCGTCTTGAAAAGCTCTTAATTTCCGAAAAGGAATACTATGACCTAAATGTAATTGTGTTCCTGTTGGGTCTATACCTAGTTTAATCCGCAAAGGACGTGAGTTTTGTTGCAAAGTGTTAATTAAATTTTCCTCGGGTTGGTCAGGGAAAATCTCGACAGTCCCGCGTTTTAGCCAATCTAGATTAAATGGTGATTCTTGCTCTTTCATTAGTTAGGTTAACAGCAGTGTACAATATTAGCTCAAAAGATGATAATTAACATTCTACCGATTTATGACCCTTGCCCAACATCAGCTATCTTGCTATACCTATGGTGTAGGTCATAACAGTACCGAAGGAGTATGTTTACTAATCAATTTCGGTAAATATCGTATCCTGCTTGATTGCGGGTTAACTACCATCGAACCTCTACTCAGTATTAATCAACCTCCTGTGGATTGGGTAATCTGTAGTCATGCTCACAGTGACCACGCCAAAGGGATACTTGCACTACATCGAGCTTATCCAGAAATACCTATCTACGCTAGTGAAGTTACGGCGAAACTGTTACCCCTTAATTGGTTAACTGCAGAAGTACCTCCGAATTTATGTCAGACTCTATCTTGGCGATCGCCTTGGCGACTGAATGAACATCTCAGCGTAGAATTATTCCCCGCGGGACATTTACCAGGAGCCGCTTGTATATTATTAAAGTATAAAACCCCCATACGTACCTATAAGCTGTTTTATACGGGAGATTTTTGTCTATCGAATTTACAACTAGTGGAGGGATTATCTCTAGAGAATATCAGGGGAATCAATCCCGATGTGTTGATTGTCGAAGGTACTTATGGAACTTCTCGTCATCCCCATCGACGTCAACAGGAAAAACACTTGATGGAAATTCTTAAACAAGGAATCGAGAGTAATCAGAGTATTTTACTACCTGTTCCTTTATTTGGTCTAGCCCAAGAAATTCTGAAATTATTGCGATCGCATTATTTGTTTACAGGAAAAGATATCGATATTTGGGTGGATGAAGGAGTTGCGATCGCTTGTGACCGATATCTAGAGATTCTTTCCTATTTACCCTCTACGGTCCAAAACTTTGCTAAACATCAACCCTTATTCTGGGATGAGAGAGTATGTCCGAGAATGGGGAGATTATCCCCTCAAAAGATCCCCCATCTAGGTAAAACCCCCTCAATTGTCGTTGCTGATCACCAAACTGATTGGGTAAATTATTGTCACTCTGGTAACTGGTTAATACTGGTTCCCGAACGACATTATAGCGAAGAGTTAGCTAGACTAGAACAAACTAGAGATAACCTGAAATTAGATACTTACTTATTAGCTGAACATAGCGATAGTCGTAATACAACGCAATTGATCCATAACCTGCGACCACAACATATTATTTTCGTCCATGGTTCACCCAATTATCTAGCAGACTTAACCAGTTTAGAGGAGTTGCAAAACCGTTATCAACTCCATTCTCCCGCTCAAAATGTTTTAGTCGAATTACCCCTAGGGGAAAAATTTATTCAACCTACCATACCACGTCAAAACCAATACGAAGGAGAATTAAACGAAGATAACTCTCAAATAACCATTACTTTACCCCAACAAATCAGTAGCGATCCTCGTTGGTCCAATTTCTCTGATACTGGTATTATAGAAGCACGTTGGCAAGGTGAAGAACTACTAATCAGAGGTGTATCCCAAAGAGAATTAATCCAACAAAGTAATCAAGGGAGAAAACGGACGGATATCGATTGTTGCAATACTTGTTATTATTTTAGAGGTCAACGCTGTTGGAATGAAGCCTCTCCCCTGTATGGATTTAAAGTTACCGCTGACGGGTGTTGTCCGGTATTTGAACCAAAAATCGAATCCCCGAATTCCTAGTGCTCTGCAAAGAGAGCAAATGGAACTGACACTGGTCCAAAATATCTATAATAGACTGTTAAGGATTAGTTACAATATCATTGTTTATGACCACAAACGAGTACGACGTAATAGTCATCGGTTCAGGAATTGGAGGATTAGTTACCGCTACACAACTAGTAGCTAAAGGTGCAAAAGTTTTAGTACTAGAAAGCTATATCATTCCTGGAGGTAGTGCGGGATACTTTGAAAGGGAAGGCTATCGCTTTGACGTAGGAGCATCGATGATTTTTGGTTTTGGTCAAAAAGGAACAACGAACCTGTTAACTCGTGCTCTAGAGGCTGTAAACGTTGAATTAGAAACAATTCCTGACTTAGTGCAAATCCATTATCACCTCCCCTACGATTTAGAAGTAAAAGTTCATCGAGATTACGAAAAATTCTTACAAGAACTTTCTAGCCACTTTCCCCACGAAAGAGAGGGAATCAGGAAATTTTATGACGAATGTTGGCGAGTATTTAACTGTTTAAACTCTATTCCTCTATTATCTCTGGAAGAACCTCGTTATCTGACTAGGGTATTTTGCCAAAATCCAGGTGCTTGTTTGGGATTGGTTAAATATCTACCGTTGAATACAGGAGATGTAGCGCGCCAATACATCAGAGACCCCCAATTATTGAAATTTATCGATATGGAGTGTTATTGTTGGTCGGTAGTACCTGCACAACGAACACCGATGATTAACGCGGGGATGGTATTCTCAGACCGACATTATGGAGGTATTAACTATCCTAAAGGAGGAGTAGGTCAAATCGCCCAAAAACTAGTCCAAGGGTTAGAAAACTACGATGGAGAAATTAAATATCAAGCGAGGGTAACCAATATTTTAACGAAAGGGAAAAAAGCGATCGGGGTACGAATCGCTACAGGGGAAGAATTTTACGCTAAACGAATAGTGTCCAATTGTACTCGTTGGGATACCTTCTCTTCGTTATTACCACCAGAAATGATACCTCCACAGGAGAAGCGCTGGCAACAACGTTATCAAAAATCCCCTAGTTTTCTGAGTTTACATCTTGGGGTGAAAGCAGAAGTTCTTCCCCCAGGGACAGAATGTCATCATATACTCTTAGAAGATTGGGATAAGATGGAAGCTTCCTGTGGAACGGTTTTTGTCTCGATACCTACTCTCTTAGACCCTGATTTAGCCCCAACTGGTTATCATATTATTCACAGTTTTACCCCAAGTTGGATTGATGAATGGCAAAATCTCAGTCCCAAAGCTTATGAACAGAAAAAAGAGGCTACAGCCAATGCTGTTATCGATCGCCTAGAGAAAATCTTTCCGGGATTAATCGCGGGATTAGATTATCAAGAAGTGGGTACACCTCGAACCCATCGACGCTTTTTGAGGCGACAAGATGGTACTTATGGTCCTATACCCCGCGGGAAAACCTATGGTTTGTTAGGAATGCCTTTTAATAAAACCGCTATACCTGGATTATACTGCGTTGGGGATAGTACTTTTCCTGGTCAAGGTTTAAATGCTGTGGCTTTCTCGGGAATGAGTTGTGGTCATCGCATCGCCGTTGATTTGAATTTATGAAACAGACTAAGGCTAGGTTACGTCAACAATTATTACAACAGAGGCGATCGCTTGAGCCAAAATTATGGCGTGATTACAGCGATCGCCTCTGCGAGAATCTACAAAACTCTTCCCTGTTTCAACGAGCCGAAACCATTCTAGGGTATTTTAGTATTAACCAAGAACCGGATTTAAGTCCTTTATTTAGCCAAAAAACTTGGGGGTTTCCCCGTTGTGTAGGTGAATCCCTCCATTGGCATTACTGGAAACCTACAGAACGGTTAATTACCGGGAGTTATGGTATTGCTGAACCGGCTGTGGATGCGCCGAGGGTTTCTGCTGCGGCCGTAGATTTAATCCTGGTCCCGGCTGTAGCTTGTGATCTTCAAGGTTACCGTTTGGGTTATGGGGGTGGTTTTTACGATCGAATGTTGCAACAACCCCAATGGTCAAAAATAACGGCGATCGGCATTATCTTTGCTTTTGCCTATTTACCAAGTTTACCTAGAGATTCTTGGGATCAACAACTCAATGGGGTTTGTACAGAAATTAGCCTCAATTATTAAATCAAATTGAGTGACAATCGGCTAAGATTACCATTAAGTTTAGTCAAGATAACCTAGATGAGAATCTTAGTCACAGGTGGAGCTGGATTTATCGGCTCTCATTTAATCGATTGTTTGATGTCAGAAGGTCATGATGTCATTTGTTTGGACAACTTTTATACAGGTCATAAACGCAATATTGTTAAATGGTTAGGTAATCCGAGATTGGACCTAATCAGACACGATATAACCGAACCTATTCGTTTGGAGGTTGACCAAATCTATCATTTAGCTTGTCCTGCTTCTCCTGTACATTACCAATATAACCCGGTCAAGACGATTAAAACCAATGTCATAGGGACTCTCAATATGTTAGGACTAGCTAAACGGGTTAAAGCGAGATTTTTACTAGCATCTACCTCAGAAGTATATGGGGATCCCGAAGTTCATCCCCAACCTGAGGAATATCGGGGGAATGTCAATTGTATTGGTTTGAGAAGTTGTTATGACGAAGGTAAACGAGTAGCGGAAACTCTTGCTTTTGATTATCATCGTGATAATAAAGTAGATATTCGGGTAGCGCGTATCTTTAATACCTATGGTCCGAGAATGTTGTTTAATGATGGACGTGTAGTGAGTAATTTTGTGGTGCAAGCTTTACAAGGAAATCCACTAACCGTTTATGGAGATGGTTCTCAAACCCGGAGTTTTTGTTATGTGTCTGATTTGGTGGATGGCTTGCAAAAATTGATGAATAGTGATTATATTGGACCTGTTAATCTCGGTAATCCGGGAGAATATACTATTTTAGAATTAGCCAAAACTATTCAAGATCTGGTTAACCCTGGCTTAGATTTAGTCTTTAAACCGTTACCTCAAGATGATCCTCGTCGTCGACAACCAGATATTACTAAAGCTAAACAATATCTAGATTGGTCACCAACGATTCCTCTACAGGAAGGCTTAAAATTTACCATCAAGGATTTTCGTGAACGTTTAGAAGCGGGTAATTAACTATACAGGAAAAGAAAGTTATGCGTGTCTGTGTAATTGGAACTGGTTATGTAGGTTTGGTAACGGGAGTTTGTTTAGCTCAGATTGGACATGATGTAATTTGTGTCGATAACAATGAGGAAAAAGTGAAACTGATGAAGTCGGGACAATCCCCGATTTATGAACCTGGACTCTCAGAATTAATGCAATCTACCTCAGCATCGGGTAAGTTACAATTTACCACCGATTTGCAAGCAGGTGTAGAACATGGAGACATTCTCTTTATCGCGGTGGGAACTCCTGCTTTACCTACGGGTGAAAGTGATACTCGTTATGTAGAAGCTGTAGCACGAGGGATCGGAACCTATCTTAATAGTGGTTATAAGGTAATCGTTAATAAATCCACTGTTCCTATCGGTTCGGGTGATTGGGTGAGAATGGTTGTTCTGGAAGGATTCCAAGAACATCAGAAAGTTATAGATAGTAGTGGTGGTAACCTCAAGGTAACGGAGAAGCTCCCTGAATTTGATGTGGTGAGTAATCCAGAGTTTTTGCGGGAAGGATCAGCGGTGTATGATACCTTTAACCCCGATCGCATTGTTTTAGGGAGTAATAGTGATAAGGCGATCGCCATGATGGTTGAATTGTATCAGCCTATCGTTGAGCGTCGATTCGCTGCTGATGTCAATGCACCTGCTGTACCTGTAGTGATTACTGATTTGAGTTCAGCGGAAATGATTAAATACGCAGCTAACGCTTTTCTGGCGACCAAAATTAGTTTTATCAATGAGATAGCCAATATTTGCGATCGCGTTGGGGCTGATGTTACTCAAGTAGCTAAAGGTATTGGTTTAGATTCTCGGATTGGTTCAAAATTCTTACAAGCGGGTATTGGTTGGGGTGGCTCTTGTTTTCCCAAGGATGTTTCTGCTTTGATTCATACGGCTAGAGATTATGGATATGATACACAATTGCTCAACGCAGCGGTTAAGGTCAACCAACAGCAACGTTTAATTGTCATTGAAAAGTTACAAAAAGAATTAAAAATCCTCAAGGGTAAAACTATCGGTCTATTAGGTTTAACCTTTAAACCCGATACCGATGATATGCGTGATGCTCCCTCCTTAAATATTATCGCCGAGCTCAACCGTTTAGGAGCAAAAGTCAAAGCCTACGATCCGATTGTCTCCCAATCGGGATTAAGTCATGGTTTATCCGATGTGATCAATGAAAGTAACGTAGAAATGTTAGCCGATGGTTGTGATGCTTTGGTTTTAGTTACCGATTGGCAAGAATTCAACCAGTTGGACTATGGAAAAATAGCTAAAGTAATGCACAATTTGCTGATTATCGACGGTCGGAATTTCTTAGATAAAGGAAAAATCGAAGCTGCTGGCTTTAACTACGTGGGTATAGGTCGATAATTAGTCTAATCTGGTAAATTTTAGAGGTAAATCAGACCCTTCTATGTCTATAAATAGATAGGGTCCCTCTATACGGAGATTAGAAGCTTTTTCTAAAGCTTGGAAGAATTTCTGTTCCTGATTCATCACCGCGGGTGGACATATCATTTGGGTAGAACCAATCAGACCTACGGTAAAATTACTACCATCGAGTTGATAACCGGTAAAATAGCGGTTACATCCCCCATTACCACCGAGACGATTATCCACACCGAATTCGATGGTGGTTTGTACGTTATCTACCACTCCTGTACCTGCTAAATCTTCTAGTAACCATTTACTACCACTCAATTGCTGAGGAGAAGATGCTACTTTATTTAAAATTAGATTAACCTGGTTACCGTGTCCTTTGGTGAGTACGGGATACATTTGGGTAGTAGTAAAGCTGAGTTGTTCATCAAGATAGATTTCAGCTCGCACTACATAAGTACTTTGTTCTTGAATTTGAGCAGGATCATAAATCAATGCAAAGGCAATAGGTACTTGTTCACCCGTAGTGGTTATGGTTTGACTCGCTATTTCTACTGCTGCTACGTCTTGACGAGAAACGTCTAATAATTTGACCTGAATGACTGCACCAGGGGGTAAAGCTATTCTTTCTCGATAGGTAATTGTGCCGCAGATTATTGTTTCTGTCATATTTTCGGTTATTAATTGTCCTAATTCCGTTGGTTGGTCACCGATAGTGATCTCACAAAATTCTTGGTTAGAACAAGGGATAAATAGATTGACTGTTTGTTCTCCCCTAATATTAGAATAATTTATGCCTGTATCTGATGATTCTGTTTGAGCTGCTGTATTTAACCAAGTTATGTTATCTTTCTGATTAACCGCTCTAATAGTTATTTCGTCTGTTTTTTTGACTATACTAACAAGATTACCACTTCCCTTACAGGTAGCTAGATTTTGCTCTTGAGTTTGAGCATAATTAGGGGAAACTAGGATAACTAGTCCCATACTTGTCCAAGCTAAAGTCTTAATTAATAAACCAAATTGAGCTTTCATATTTAAGTAAGTTATAACTATATTAGGTAGAATTGAGTATGTTTTTCAGAATTGCCACGACTTCTGAGAAATCCTTTTCACTCTCCATGGTAGAGTAAAAGCGGCTAAACTAGTCACGGATGAAGTTAGAGAGAGTAACTCCTGTTTTATCCCCGATTCTTCCATTTTACCTCCTGAATTAGGATTAATTGGTCCTTTAGCTAATCCTCGGGTAATCTAGTCGCTCTCAAGTTTAAAAACTTATTGTCAATAGACACAACTTTCGTCTCAAAGGTTATTTCTTGATCTCAACCTGTTAGTAATGTTATGGCGACTCAATTTTACCAGGGGAAAAACAATAACTGGTTAGTTGATGGTATCGTTTTTGAAATAATTCTTCGTTGAGAATCTCTAGAAAAAAATCAATATTTTCCTGGGGAACAACCAAAGGTGGTTGATAGCTGTTAACGCACAATTTTTGTTCAAGATTGGTGATAGTATATCCTAAATAAGTCAGGGTTTCTAAACCAATGCTTAAGGAGCGATCGCTTATTTGAAGTTTTGTTTGTAATTTTTCAGAAGTGACGCTTTGACCTGTACGTAGGAGATATTTGGCGATCCCAATTAGTTGATACCAAATATCTCTAGCCTGGTTAGGGTTCCAATTATTAGGATATGGTGGAGTTTGCTGAGAATGATTTAATGGATTTGAACGTTGATAATAGTTGTTTTCTTGGGCTATTTGCCAATCGATTAATCTAACTTCGTATTGTTGTTGGGATAGGTTGCAATCTAATTCTACAACCACATCGCAAGGAATATCTGTAGGTAATTCGGAAGCGGAATGTCCCCACCAAACCCCTGGAAATCCTTGGTTAGTTGATTGATCTTGCAGTAAAAAAGTGGTTTTCTGATAGCGGATTTTTTGGCTACTGCTATCTCTAATATTGCTGCTTTTAATTTCGGTAAAAAGACAGTTTTTAATCAGTAATTGTGGCTTGGGGTTACCCATACTATAGGGTTCTAATAATTTTAACTCTTTAAAGAGATTTTTTCCTAAATCTTTGACGGTAACAACTAAATCTAGAGAAAGAATTGGTTGAAGGTTTAAATTAGTTATCTTGCTTCTAGCAACTTGATTAATTGCTGTTGTAAATAAAGTCAGATTTTCCACTGGTAAACTTAATCCAGCGGCGTAGGGATGTCCACCAAAACTAGATAAAAACTGAGTTTGGGATTTAATTAATTCGTATAAATCTAGATTGTGAGGAGAACAGGCTGAACCTCTGGCTATTTTACCTTCTATACTTAATAAGATAGTGGGGCGATTATATTCTCTAGCGATGGTATTAGCGATTAACCCTAATATTCCTACTTGCCATCCTTGCTCAGCTAAAACTAACACAGGAGTGGTGGATAAGTCTATAGCTTTTGCTTTGGTTTGAACTTGTCTAAGGGTATTTTTTTCTAATTCTTTGCGTCTAGTGTTGGCTAATTCTACCTGATGGGCTAATTTTTCACATTTTTTACGGTCTTTGGCGGTTAGTAATTCTACTATTAAACTACTGTCTCCATAAATACGACTGACAGCGTTAATACGTGGACCAATACCATAGCTGATATCCCCAGGGCGATCGCCATTGGTTGTGCATTTTTCTAGTAAATAATAAACTCCAGGACGTGTGGCGGTGTTCCAATTCTTTTGTCGCTGTAGTTGCTGTAAACCTTTTTGGGCTAGATAGCGACAATCTCCTTTTAATTCTACTAAATCAGCGATTAAACCGATCGCCACTAGGTCTAACAAGTTTTCCGGTGGTGCAGTTTGTTGCCAAGCTGCGTAAACTCCTTCTAGGAGTTTATAAGCTATTCCTACTCCTGAAAGATGGTAGAGAGGGTGATTTTCAGCGAAATAGCGGGGATTAAGTATCGCTACCACTTCGGGACGATTTTCGGGTAAGCTATGATGGTCTGTAATGATGATATCGATACCTAATTCTTTAGCGTAGTTAATTTCGGCTAGATTAGTACTGCCATTATCACAAGTAATGATTAATTTAATTCCTTGTGTCGCTAATTTAGCAATCCCTGGTTTATTTAATCCGTGGGATTCGGTTAAGCGATTGGGAATGTAATAGCTGAGATTGTCTGGGAAAAATTCTCCTAATCCTGAGTAGAGTAAACTAGTTGCGGTAACTCCGTCAGCGTCAAAATCTCCCCAAATAGTGACTTTTTCTGATTGGTTAATGGCTTTTTCTAGTCTTGTGATGGCTAATTTGATTTCTTGTCCAAAAGCATCCACACTGGTGGGTTGATATTTGTCTGGTGAAAGGAAAGTAACCGCGGTTTCAGGGGTTATTCTGCGTTGCTGTAACAATTTAGCTGCAAATACCCCTTCAGATTCCGTTAGATGTGTTTTAACTAACTTGAGCAACTCTTTTGTGGTTGAGATTGTTGGTGGTAATTCCCAGACAAATTTAGACATAACTAGTTGTTTTTTTCTTTTGGGTGTGCTAGACTAGACAAGGTCAGCGGATGTGGTGGAACGGTAGACACGCACGCTTGAGGGGCGTGTGACTTGCGTCGTGCGAGTTCAAATCTCGCCATCCGCATGGGGAGAACTCTTTTTCTGATAAGCTTTAGCAGAAGCGCGAATCCAAGTATAAGCGGCAAAACCAAAGGGTACAATCGTAAAACCGGCGCCGGTGAGAATAGGGTGGTTACGTCCTAAGGGAGACATAATCAGAAAAGCGACAATTATAGCGCAATAGAGTAAGCCTAAAAAGGGTAAACCAATTA
>CALGKL010000076.1 GCA_937930495.1 uncultured Gloeocapsa sp. | reverse complement strand
TTTTTTGCTGAACCAGTAATGTTATTAGGGTTTATTTTTTTAGGACGTACTCTAGAGGGAAAAGCAAGGGGGAGAGCCTTTGCTGCTTTATCTGGTTTAATGGCTTTACAACCGGAAGTGGCGACTTTAGTCGCCGCTGATGATCCTGACAATGGGATTAAAATACCAGTAGAACAAATTCGTCCCGGAGAATGGGTAAGGGTTTTACCGGGTGAAAGAATCCCTATCGATGGAGAGATTGTCTCTGGCGAAACCACAGTAGATGAGTCGATGTTAACGGGAGAATCCCTACCAGTGGTTAAAAAACCAGGAGATGAAGTAAACGCGGGGACAATTAATCATTCGGGAGTAATTACCCTGGCGGTCACGCGTACAGGTAGTCAAACTACTTTAGCCCAAATTATCTCCCTGGTGGAAGCCGCCCAACTGCAAAAAGCTCCTGTGCAACGTTTAGCTGATACAGTAGCGGGTTATTTTGCTTATGGGGTGATGGTTATTGCGGCTGTGACTTTGACGGTTTGGTTAATCCTAGGTGCATCTGTGTTATTAAGCTTGAAATTGGCGATCGCTGTTTTGGTGATTGCTTGTCCTTGTGCTTTGGGTTTGGCTACTCCCACTGCTATTCTGGTTGGTACGAGTATCGGTGCTGAAAAGGGTATTTTAATCAAAGGTGGTGGGGTTTTAGAGCAAGTCCACCGTCTCGAGACGATTGTCTTTGATAAAACCGGGACTTTGACTCTAGGTAAACCTAGGGTAACCGCTTGTCTCCCTCTGGTTGAGGAGATTGACTCCACAGAATTATTGCGTTTAGCTGCTAGTGTCGAAAGGGGTAGTAATCATCCTTTGGCTAAAGCGATCTTAGAAGCTTCCCAACAACAAGAATTATCTTTAGATGTAGCTACCGATTATCAGACTATTCCTGGTTTGGGTGTTAAGGCTAGTCTAGGTGGTGAGATGATTTATCTGGGGAATCAACAATGGTTAACTCAACAGGGAATCGCTCTTTTGGAGCTCCCAGATTTCCCCCAAACTAGTATAGTTTATGTGGCTAAAGAAAAAACTCTATTGGGAGCGATCGCCCTAGAAGATTCTCTCCGTCATGATGCTAAAACCACGGTTAAACGACTGCAAGAGTTGGGCTTAACCGTAGTGTTAATGACTGGCGATCGTCCTACGGTAGCTGAGGCGATCGCTTCTGAATTAGGTATTACTCAGGTTTTCTCTGAGGTTAAACCCCAACAGAAAGCTATTCTGATTGAATCTCTCCAAGCCACTAATCAAGTTGTAGGAATGGTGGGAGATGGCATCAATGATGCTCCCGCTTTAGCCCAAGCGGATGTTAGTATTACCCTAGGGGATAGTAGTGATGTCGCCCTAGAAACCGCCGATATCGTCCTTATTTCGGCTCAACTTAAAGATGTTATCGCTGCTATTAAACTTAGTCGCGCTACTTTTAATAAAATCCGTCAGAATCTCTTCTGGGCTTTGGGCTATAATTTGATCGCTATTCCTATAGCAGCTGGTGTGTTGTTACCTCTTGCTCAAATTGCTTTTACTCCTTCTCTGGCTGCAGCTTGTATGGCTTTTAGTTCGGTGCTGGTGGTGACTAATTCTTTATTATTAAAATACCCTCAAGAATCTGGTTCGACTGTCTCTAAAAGTTCCTGAGGTTAGCCATTTTTCCGGTAAAGTCATTTGTACCGCTATAACAACTGTGTCTACTTAATACTTAATATATTTCAAGCTAAAATCTTGTACTCTAAAACATCATGAGGACTATTTCTCAATACTGAAGCAATTTGAGTACCTCTGAGACGTTTACCTAAAAAAGCTTCTAAAAAACCTTGAATTACTCCTAGGGTATAAGTACATTTACGAGATGAGCCTTGGGGTTCTCCTGCTGAACATACTGTCTCTCTGGTATATACTTGATAGGAGTCTTCCTCTTGTATGATTTGATCAACGATACATAATCTTGTCCCATCTTTGCCTAGATGTTCGTTTAGTTTATTAGTTATTTCTTCTAGGGACATTCCTGCGGCTGCATTAGCTAAATTCAGAGCTTCGGCTAATTCTTTACCTCTTTTTCTTCCTGCTGCAATCATAGCAATAGCTGCGGCTTTTTCTCCTAAAGCTTCCTCTACTCCTGTTATAATTGCTTTCAAGCAAACTATGCTACTAAAACTGCCCAATTCTTTACGTAAATCTTTTTCTGTTGCTAACATAAGTGCTATTTTGCTTGGTTGTATTAACATTATATTTTTTTTGCCTATTAATTTTTGGGAAATTTTCAATATTTTTTAACAAACTTTATCCAAATATTGACTAACAAACATAAAAAAAGAGTTAATAATTTTACTATCAATATAAAATGGGGTTGACCAATTGTTTTAAAATATATTGAGCTGAATTGAGAAACCGATTGTGACACCAACAGATTTAATCCCAAATGATACAACTCTTTGGCAATGGGTTGGGACAGAATTACCCTATTTACGTTGTCAACTCTTAGCCCAATGGCAACATGGTTTTTTTACGCGTCAGTTTTGGCCTCATCCTCCCGAAAAGCTAACCAAAATATTAACACCTATGGCGACAACTTATCAATTGCAACAGATACACGGAAATAGAGTAGTTAAACCGTCAGAGGGAATAAGAGAAGGGGATGGGTTGATTTCCCAAGAGCCAAAACAGGCTATTTGGGTAGCTAGTGCTGATTGTACACCGATTCTGATGGGAGATGTGGTCAATAATAGGGTAGCTGCTGTACACGCGGGGTGGAGAGGAACTTCCCAAAAGGTGGTAGGTGAGGCGATCGCCCGTTTAGTAGAGGAAGGAAGTAAGTTAGAAAATATACGTGTAGCATTAGGTCCCGGGATTAGCGGTAAGGTATATCAGGTAGGTTTACAAGTAGCAGCTGAGGTGTGTAAAAGCATTATTCAAGAAGGGGAAACTCCAGAAGCGATTCTGGCGATCGCTTCTGGACTTAATCCTAGTCCTTTAGCAACAGATTCTCAACCAGGGAGAGTGCGTTTGGATGTAACCCTAGTCAATTATCTGCAACTGAGACAATTAGGGATAGAAGCTCAACAAATAGCGATCGCCCCTTTTTGTACCTATCAACAACCAGAATATTTTTTCTCCTATCGACGGACCAAAGAGAAAAAAGTACAATGGTCTGGAATAGTATCTAACTAATTAGAAATATGTCCAAAAATTATCCGGAAATCACCGAAGATATTGTCGAGTATGTTAAACAACTCAGGGGAATCATCCCCGACACTCTCAAAGGATTCTATAGTATGTCTGGTGCCGCCTCTAAAGATGGGGTACTAGATCAAAAAACTAAAGAATTAGTCGCCCTAGCTATTGGTGTAGCCACTCGTTGCGATGGTTGTATTTGATTTCATACAAAAGCGTTACACGAACTAGGTGCTACTCGTGAAGAAGTAGCCGAGATTTTAGGGATGGCGATTTATATGGGGGGTGGACCTTCTCTCATGTACGCAGCCGATGCTTTACGTGCTTTTGACCAGTTTTCTAGTCAATAATCTAGTAGGGTGGTGCGTTGAATCTGACGCACCTTAACTGCTTACTTATGGCGGATATTTTCGTAAACCTCTAGATATTCTCTACCAGGGTGATTCCAGGAATAATCATACTCCATACCCTGTAAAGCCAATTGGGTGAAATCCTCAGGGGAATTGTACCAAAGTTTTAAAGCTCGTTCTAAACCGGATTCTAAAGCTTGATAATCTCTTTGATAGAACACATAACCGTTACGTTTTTCTGGGGGTACTTCGTTGTTATAATCACGATCGAAGACGGTATTAACCAAACCACCCACTCCCCGAACCACGGGTACTGTACCATATTTAAGGGCGATCATCTGAGTTAAGCCACAGGGTTCATAATTACTAGGGACAATAATGATATCAGCACCTGCATAAATTAAATGGGATAATTCCTCGTTAAAACCCAATTCGAGATGACAATCGGGGTTATCATTTAAGAAGGATTTTTCGTGCCAAAAATGAGCATTAATCGCTGGTTCTGTCGCTGAACCTAACAAGACGAATTGGGCGCTATTACCTAGGGAATAATAGATAGCATGGTGGACTAAATGTACCCCTTTTTGTTCATCGAGACGACCAATATAGGCGACGATCGGTTTATCAATGTTTTGTAATAACAGGCGATCGCGCAATGCTTGTTTATTTTTCTTTTTACCTTCTTTAAAGTTTTCACTAGTATAGTTAAAAGGGATGTAGCGATCTATTTCCGGATTCCAAAAATCATAATCAACACCATTAAGAATACCGCGGAATTTATTCTGATGTAAATGTAAAGTATGACCTAACCCATAACCTTGATCCAGACAACGAGCTTCCCAAGCGTGATGGGGTGAAACCGTAGTAACCCCGTTAGAATAGACAATACCCCCTTTCATCATATTGATAGCAAAGGGATTAAAATTATCCCTAAGTCTAGAGTAATCAAAATAATATTCTGGTCGCTTTAATCCTGTCGCCAGAAGTTGTTCATTACCACAGATCCCCTGATGTTTAAAATTATGAATGGTATAACAAACCCGTTGATTAGCCATACCATGATATTTATAAATCTCGTATAACATGACAGGGACTAAACCCGTTTGCCAATCGTGACAATGAATAACATCGGGACGTTTATTACTTTTGAGGAGAAATTCTAAAGCAGCTTTACTGAAAAAAGCAAAGCGCATATTATCATCATCACAACCATAATAACAACCGCGATTGAAGAAGTTATCTTGACTATGGGGTTCAATAAAAAAGCATAACCGACCGTGGACTCTACCACAATAAACGGAACAATGTATATAGGCATCGTACCAGGGTACGAACAAATCGCGATAAGCATCATGTATGCCCCAAATATGGTCATAACGCATACAATCGTATTTGGGTAAGATTAACTCTACACAGTGACCACGGGTTTCTAATTCTCGACTCAATCCATAGACGACGTCTCCTAATCCTCCAGCTTTGATCACAGGGGCGCATTCTGAAGCAATCTGAATTATATACATCCTAATTTACTAAATCAATCTATCAAATAATAAATCTCAGTATAGCGGATTAAGTATCTGTACTAACTCAAGATCTAGCGATGACGCCACCACAGGATAATCGCCACGACAAAAGCTGATAAGGGGACCAAGACCAAACTTAGCCAACTGAGGGTCTTTGCTTGCATTGCTGTTAGATTTAAGCGTCGATTTTGGGGTTCTTTGCTACCGAGAGAAAGGACTGATTCTGGTTCTCCTGCTAGCCATTGGACCGTATTGAGAAACATATCTTCGTTGAGTTGTTGTTTTAACCAACCGTTAGTAGCAAAGGTTGCGTTGCCAATAACCACCAAACGGGAGTTGTCACGACTTAAAGCTACTCCTATATCTAAAGGTCCTGGGATATCCTCTTCTGGGTCAAATTCTATCTCTTGACCGTCTAATCTACTTTCGGCCCAGGTTGAATCGCTTGTAATTAATAAAGCTACAGCTTCTATGTCTGGTTTACTGGTGGTACTAATTGGTCTAGCCAGATGATAAAGGGAGATTCCTTCTCCAAAAGCTTGAGTAATGGGATGTTGGCCATAGTTGGTAATTATTACTGTAGCAGGACCAAAACCGACGAGAGTACCTGAACCAGAAACGTTGATAACCATTCTTTGGTCTAATTCTATACCCCAATCGGCAAGCAGTTTGGTCAATCCTAGGTCCGTTTGCGGGTCAAGCATTAGTAGTAAATTACCACCGTTGTTGAGATAATTTTGTAGAACTTCTATTTCACCATCTAATAATCTTCTTTTGGGACTGATAATGATGATAACTTTAGTATCTTCTGGTATCCGGTCAACAGTGGCTAGATTCAGGGTTTGTACTTGATATCCTTTACTCGTTAAGCTTTCTACCCCTTGGGATAATCCCTCTTCTGTCGGGTTTAATTCTGTTTCTCCATGTCCTTGTAAAAAATAAATGGTTTGGCTCTGGCTATCCCGTTGAATCGCTTGTATTCCACTGGTTAGTTTTGCTTCTTCTAGGGGTTCAACTTCGCTAATTCTTTGAATTAAGAGTCTTTTTTCTTGGTATTCTAGATAAACTTCTCCTTGATTTTGAATCCCAAACTTTTTTGCTAGTTGAATCTGATTTTCCGGGTCGACGAATTCAAAGCTAAATCGAGGATTGTTGCGCTGATAGTTCTTTAGTAATTCTAAATCTCTGGGGTTAATTTGCGTTTGAAATATCCAAACTTTTAGGGGATTGGTTAGCTGACTTAGGATGGTTTGTGATTGAGGGGAAAGGGTAAAAATCTGATTTTCTGTCAAGTCAATTCTGATTTCTTTACTGACTACTAAATAGTTGATTAAGCCTAGAATTATTAAAAAAGCCAGACTGGTAATAATTTTTTTGCTGATTATGATCGTTTTTGGATAAGTTAAGGCTAGGAAAACCAGGCTAACTATTAATCCTAAAGTTATTAATAAGAGCAAGGATATGGGGAATTTTAAAACTATGCCTATGATTAATCCTATAATTGCTATTAATAATCCTAAAAGATATAATTGATGATCTTTCATGTTTTCCTTGATAAAAAAAACCAGAGCTACAACTTTTCTAGTTATAGCTCTCCAATATTTAAAAATTATTTAATCTTAGTCTATACTCCCTTCTTGCTGATAGCAATAGCGGAGAATAAACAAACAAGAAAATAGTTTAACTAAGTCCAAAAGCCAATAACTTTGATGTAAATATATCATTGGTCCCGACATGATAGATTCGCTCTCAAAAAAGTTGAGAGATAAACCTAAAGCGCTCATGTTTGGGGTCAGTAAATAGGTATCAATCAAAGTAATTACTAACAGAGCGATCGCTAAGCAGATGGAGCGATAATCGTAGCGATGGCTCAGATGATGATAACTTAAAACTCCTGTCAGAATAAGGGCTGCACAGATTATCTCTAAATGATTAAATACCCCAAAAAGTACGTACCCCGCACTAGCAAAACTGGCATCACTCATCATCCC
>CALGKL010000075.1 GCA_937930495.1 uncultured Gloeocapsa sp. | reverse complement strand
GTGGGTAAGAGGAGAATTAACCTACTGGGGTCAATGGTATCTGGATCTAACAGGGGTAGATGGTTTTCGTCTAGACGCCCTTAAGCACATTTCCGCTTGGTTTTTTCCCCAATGGTTAGACGCGATGGAAAAACACGCGGGGAGAGAGTTATTTGTCGTCGGGGAATATTGGTCACCGAATATAGAGACTCTTCACTGGTATCTAGATTCCATGGGCAATAGAATGTCCTTGTTTGATGTCACCCTCCACTATAACTTTCACTACGCTAGTAAAGCTGGTGGTCACTATGACATGAGAAATATTCTCAAGGGGACACTGATGGAGCAGAGACCCTATAGCGCGGTAACCTTTGTGGAAAATCATGACTCTCAACCTCTACAAGCTTTAGAATCAGTAGTTGATCCTTGGTTTAAACCCCTAGCTTACGCGATTATTTTACTCAGAGCCGAAGGTTACCCCTGTATCTTCTATCCCGATTACTACGGTGCCGAATACGAAGACTATGGGAGAGACGGGAATAAATACCATATTCATTTACCCTCTCACCGTCACCTAATCGATAAATTCCTCTACGCGCGTCATAATTATGCCTATGGACCTCAATACGACTACTTTGACCATTGGAATCGTGTAGGTTGGACTCGTTTAGGAGACGCAGAACACCCTAAAGCTATGGCAGTGTTACTAAGTGATGGACCGGGTGGTAGTAAATGGATGGAGGTAGGGAAACCCAATACTAAATTTATCGATCTCACCGAACAGATCACCGAACCTGTCTATACCAATGAGGATGGTTGGGGTGAGTTTGTTTGTAATGGTGGATCTGTGTCGGTTTGGGTAGAAGCGTAAACTATTTTGGGGCGCTTAAGTTTGAGCGCCTTGACATTATGATTACTAATAGGAAAAAATAGTGACCATGTCACCAAGGATTAAAATGGAACCTTCACAAAATTAGCAGGATCTTGATCGCGGCGATGTTCCAAGGGGATAGGGACTCCCTGTTTATCCCCAACCAAAGCAGCTGTGGTCTCCAAAGCTTCCCTGAGTCGTTTAGCAGCATAAATAGACATATCCCGGGGAACGCTGATGCGATCGCGTAAGTAACGTAAAGCGGCGTCTGAACCCAGGGGAGGTGGACAAATTTCACCTGTAATCAAATAGGTAAGGGCGCAACGCAAAGCCCGATCGAACAATTCAGCAGGAGCGGGATTAACCCGAATTAAGCTAGGATGATGTTTCAGAATCCGATATAAGGCTTCTTGACGGGAAGTTTCTGGCTCAGGATAGGTTACATCAGGTAATCCTAACCAAGGACCATGATCTACCCTCTTCTGATTGAGGAGAGTTTGGGGTTCATTGTTTGACCAACAACCTCCCATTTGGGGAGGTAAATCGTGGGCATGGGTATGAAAGTCACTTTGAGTACCTCGATAAGTAGAACGAGTTTCTAGAGCGTCAAACCAAGCACCTAGACGAGGGTTTTCTTCCCGCAGAGAATAACCCTTATAGTAGTAAAGACTAGCGTTCATTCGTTCTACATAGGGAACAAAAACCACATCAGCGGTGCTAAACTCGGGTAAAAAATAGGGTCCGGGAGTTTCCCCTAGGGTTGACTCTACCTTATTGACTATGTCAATAAATTGTTGGCGATTACGTTGCTCTTCCGTGGTTGAGCTAGTAGGATAACATAACCAGAGACACCAAGCACGAAATAATAATCTTTCTAGTTGACGTAGGGGTAAAACTTGCGGATCTAACATTCCCCATTGGAGAGGACCAAAAACACGCTCCAAGGCGATTAAAATGTTATCACTTTCGGTGATTAATTTACCATCTAATTCTAAAGCGGGTAACATCCCGGAAGGAACTTTACGCTTGTACCAGTTTTCTTTTTTGCCATAACAAAACATAGTCACTTTTTGCACCCGGTAGGGGATCCGTTTTTCCTCTAACCACAGCCAAATTTTTTGACAATAGGGACACCAAGCATGATGATCTCTGTAGAGAGTTACCCGGACGTCGTTTTCTGAGCCACCAAAGAGACGTAAACGAGCTTGAGAATTGGTAGGACCATTGATTGTATCTACTCTATATTTACAGAGAGATTCTAGTTCTTGCCAAGAGAGAGGAGTAACAGCCATAGCAATGATAAAATGGGTTTTGAGTTTATTTTAACTATATGAAATCATCGAGAGACAACCTGTTAATTGAAGCGATTCGACAACAGGACATACCTACTCTAGAAAAAATTTTAGCCCAGGGTATTCCTCCTCGTCTCCACTATTCTCTCTTATACGCTGCTGAGGGAGGAAATCTCCAAATTGTCCAATTACTCCTCCATCAGGGTATAGATATTAATTATCGTCATCCTCGCACAAAAGTTACTCCCCTAATGTTAGCAGCGAGTGCTAATCATCTAGAGGTAGTGAAAACTTTATTAGCTTTAGGAGCTGATGTCAACTGTAGCAATGATGACGGAAGTACTGCGCTGATGATCTCAGCTTATAAGGGTTATCTCGAAATGGTGCAAATTTTATTACAAGCAGGAGCTAAGGTAAATCTAGAGGATCAACAAGGAGATACAGCTTTAATCGTCGCTGTAGCTAATCAGCAGCTAGAAGTTGTCAAGATCTTATTAGCACGGGGAGCTAACCCCTATCTAGGTAAAAATGCTTTGACGGTAGCTATTGAGACTGGTAATTTAGAGATGATAGATATCTTGCTCAATGAAGGGATAGACGTTAATTATGGTTCTCCCGAAGGGTTATCACCTCTGTTACAAGCTTTAGAGCTAGAAAATCTCCCTTTAATGGAACGTTTACTTAAAAAAGGAGCAATAGTTAACGAACGGGATTTACAGGGAGAAACTCCCCTAACTTTAGCGATCGATACCGGGAATAGGGAGTTAGTTGGTTTATTATTGCAAAATAAAGCCAATCCTAATCTAGCTAACACTGAAGGAATGACACCCCTAATGATTGCTGCGAGTAATGGGGATTTAGAGCTAGTGAGAATATTATTACAACAGGAAATAAATCTCAATCAACAAAACCAAGAAGGAGAAACAGCTCTCCATTTAGCTACGATTGAAGGTTATCAGGAAATAGTTGAAGTGTTGCTAGAAAGGGGAATCAATACCCAAATTAAGAATAATTTAGGAGATAAGGCTTTAAATCTAGCGATTATCCAGGGTTATCCAGAAATAATCGCCTTGCTCTCAGCTGAGGAAAGGGATCTGGATTTAGCGGTCAAAATGGCGATCGCTCAAAATCGAGCAGATCTAGTATTGGCTTTAATCCACAAAGGAGCAGATATCAATATCACTGATAATGAGGGCAAAAACCTGTTAATGTGGGCAACAGAGCAAAATAACGTTGAGTTAATCAATATATTATTACAAAAAGGGGTAGATATCAATCAACAAGATAAAATTGGCGCCACGGCAATTATGCGCGGAGTCGTAAGACGCTCTGTAGATGGGGTTAAAATATTATTGGCACAACCAGAAATAAATCTCCAATTACGCAACCTAGGGGGATATACAGCATTGATGTTGGCTCAATTCTATCAATATCCCGAAATGGTTGATCTGCTTAAACAATATAGTAAGGAATAACATGACTATCCCTCTAGAAAAACTTTTAACCCCAGATATTAACAAACCCGCGCGCTATTTGGGTAACGAATTGGGAGCAAAACATAAACCCTGGTCAAATGCTCAGGTACGTTGGGTGTTAACCTATCCAGAAATCTATGAGTTAGGAGCGTCTAATCTCGGTCATATCATCCTTTATAATATCCTCAATGAGCAACCAGGACAACTGTGCGATCGCACCTACCTACCAGCTCCAGATTTCGCCCAAAAACTCAAAGATACGAATACACCCCTATTTGCTCTAGAATCCCGTCGTCCCCTGACAGATTTTGATCTCCTCGGTTTTAGTCTCAGCTATGAGTTAGGAGCAACGAATATCCTAGAGATGCTCTCTCTAGGGAAAATACCCCTAACCTGGAAAGAAAGAAACTCAACTGATTATCCCTTAATATTCGCCGGTGGACAAACCGCTACATCTAATCCCGAACCCTATGCAGATTTCTTTGATTTTATCGTCTTAGGAGATGGTGAAGAAGTCTTACCAGAAATAGGAGCAGCAATAGCCAGAGAAAAAACTAAACAAAGCAACAGAGTCGAATTACTCCTATCTTTAGCCCAAATCCCGGGAGTATATGTACCCCAATTCTACGAAATGTCCTCCGATGGTTCGGTATATCCTCTTCGTTCCGATGTCCCAGCTAGAATACTACGGAGAGTAGCCCAACCCGACCCAGAATACGCTATCGGTTTAGTCCCCTATATCG
>CALGKL010000074.1 GCA_937930495.1 uncultured Gloeocapsa sp. | reverse complement strand
AAATGGAAAAAATTACGCTATCAGCTTGAATTGGTCAAAAAACAGAATCAAAAAAAATTTGGTAAATTTCTTTACTTTCTGTTACAATATCTATAGGTAAATCTACAGCATCGTCAAATTGGGAAACAGTAAACGAGATTGCGAGTAGGTGGACAACAACGTTTTATTATAGCCAGCGATCGCTCGTCGCTGGCATTGTGTTTTTTGGGGATTGTTGTTATAATCTAGGTATTCTAGTTCAAAGTCCCCCAATGAACCTTCGTAAAATTGTTTTTGCAGGGATAATGACCGCCTTAGCAGGTGCAATGATTGGCTTGGCGGTAGCTCATATCAAAGAGAGAAGAGCTCGTCCTGTGGTGGTAACAGGAGCGGTATTAGGGTTTATCATTGGTGCGGGCAAAGAAAGTATCGGACAACAAAGTCGAATCAGAAACGCTGAAAATTTAACCGCAAATTTAGACCAAAAAGAAGAAAATTAAATCTCTCGAGGATATTTTCTCCCCAATTTAGCGCGCAATTCGGCTTTAATGCGACTGAGAATAGAATCTTCATCAAGAGAGTTGAGGATATCCTGTACCACCGATTTAGGTCCATCAGGACCCCAAGACGCACCATTGACTAGATAAGTTTTCGTTATCCCAGCTATAGCATAGGAAGATAAACCAGCTACAGCACCTTGAGTGATCGCTACGGAGAGATAGGGTGCTAGGGAGACCCCACCGGTAGCGGGTATGCTCATACCGAGTAAACCTTTGAGGGAACTCAAGCCAAAGGAAGCGACAATTTCACTAGTACTGATTCCTCCTAAACTAATGGCTATCTTTTGTAATAATCCTAAAGCAGCGGTATGAGTCATGGGAAGACCATAGAGACGGGATAAACCCAAAATCATGACCACGTCAACGATTCCTCCGGTAAATAAATCAAAGACGGTTACAGGGTTAAGGGCGATCGCCATGGCTTTAGTCATTACTGCTTTCCAGATTAACTCATTAGCGGCTCTGTCTCTAATCAATAATTTTTGTGCCACGATCCTTTCATTGACTTGGTCCGCGGCCAACATAGTATTAATAGCTACAAGAGATTTACCTTCCCTTGCCAAAATTTCCAGGATTTTTAACCTTAATTCTTCGATTTGGGGAACACCGCGACGACGCTGCAGGGTTAATTTTCCCTGATTATCAACTACCCCTTCTACCACTAGGGGAGAAGCTGCTACCTTGACGATTTCATCAGGAGATAATAACTCTCTGACTCTCTCATCACGAATTTTGGCATAAATAGCATTGACATCGGCTTCGGGATACTGGTCTATTTTATTAAATACGAGGATAATCGGTTTCCCAAATTCTCGCAATTCACAGAGTGCGTTATACTCTACCTTGGTTAAATCTCCCGCAATAATCATCAGAATCAGGTCAGCTTTTTTCGCTATATCTCTAGCTAATGCTTCCCTGGTTTCTCCGTCAACCTCATCGATTCCCGGGGTATCAACTAACTCTAGACGTGAGTTGCCCAAACCTGGTATGATTAATTTTTGAATTTCTTGGTCGCTTTCGGTTAAGTTTTCTTGAGTTAATACCCAGTGTCTAGATTGAGCTTTTCGTGTTACACCGTGTAAGGGACCTGTGGCAAAAATTGATTCTCCTAGGAGGGCGTTGAGTAAAGAAGACTTTCCCCTTCCTACCATACCAAAAGCGGCGATTTGTACCACTGATTGCTCTAATTTAGCTAATAATGTACTTAAATTATCTATTTCGGTTTCTAAGCCAATTTTTTCTTGGGAAGTAAGATCTAAATTAGCGACTAAAGAATGTAGCGCACTTTTAGCTTGTTGATAGTTCAAATCCCCTTGAATGGCTTCAAAACTACGTAAAATATTATCTAACTCTATTGAATCCCAATTGTTAAAAGTCTGGGTCATCTTGAGAAATTTCTGCGAGAATCCTGAGGAATACTTATGTTATTTTAACAAAAGCAAGATGGATTAATTTGATGTCAACAGAAACCACAGCGATCGTCAGGATTATCAACCATTGTTGGCAACGAGGTCAACTAGAGGGGGAAGTTAGCGCCGCTTCCTATCAATGGGTGTTTAAATGGTCTTTCCGCCAGGGTAAACTATCGGTACAACCTTCTTTAGGTCGCGCTTTGATTCAAGAACCTTTGGGACGTTTTCTAGAACGCTATGATTATCAACTAGAACCTGGAAGTGATTATCAATTTACCTTAAGAAGTAGATTGTAGGTATCTTTCTATTAATAAAATAGCGACGATATCATCGATCGCTCTCGGTGGTAAACGCATTCCCTGAGGGATGAAACGGGTTAAACCTTGGGGAGGGTACATTAGCCAATAGCGATCGCGCGCTTCTAGGGTAGAGTTTCTTTCGTCTATGGTTACTATGGATAGAGATGAAAAAACCTCCTTGAGTTGTTTTTGCCAACTTTTGGAGGTTGTTTGATTCCCGATTACTAGAATCTTGGCGCTGAATTGTTCAACCAAAGAAATAACCATGGTCAGAGCTTGTGCTGATTCTACCACTTGATGATAGAGTAGTTTTCCTTGAGAGTTCATCACTGCTAGACCACATTTATCTTTACCGGGGTCAAAACCAATAATATTCAATTAGACTAAACCTAGAGCAGTTTTCAGACGAGATAAAGCCACTGCTTCCTCAGGGCTAACTTTAGGAGAGCCAGTACCAAATAAACCACTGCCAGCCGCTTCTGCTACAGCTTCACCACAGTTATAAATAAACTGTTTATATTCGTCGATTTCTGCGGGGGTTGCTTTACCTTCTAAGAGGTTAAGAGCATCGGTGGTAGCGGCGATCGCTTGCTCTAACAAAGCGCCAGATTTAACATCTTCTGGGGAAATATTGGGTTTATCCAGTTTAATCACTCCCGATTTAAAGTTTTCTTCACTAAATACTCCCTGAATAATCGAGTTATTGGGATATTTTTGGGCTGCGGTGACAAATTGTTTGGACATAGCTACTGCTTCTATAGCGGTAGAAACAATACCTAAATCTACCATAGAGATTGCCATTCCTACCATCATGGGAGCGTTAGCAATAGTTTTGATTTCTGCTTCAGTATATTGAGTAGTCATGTTAATTCAAATTTTGTTGTTGAAAACAGGGTAATTCTAACACATTTGTGCTGATTTATTTACCCCTAGCCAACCACGACGTGTAATGCTCTAGGATGTAGGTGCTAAAATTAACCATTATTTATTTACCATAATCGAGAGCAAAGCATGGAAACAATCAATAACTTTCAGGGTAGAGACTTACTGAGTATTGCTGATTTAACAGCAGCGGAAATCGCTCAATTACTGACTTTAGCTAGCCAACTTAAAGACAAAACCCTTAAACCACAATGTCAAAAGGTGCTAGGGTTACTATTTTATAAAGCCTCTACCCGTACTCGTGTTTCCTTTAGCGTAGCGATGTATCAACTCGGTGGACAGGTAATTGACCTCAATCCTAGTGTAACCCAAGTAGGGAGAGGCGAACCCATTAGTGATACCGCGAGAGTTTTAGATCGCTATCTCGATATTCTCGCGGTACGCACTTTTAAACAAGAAGATTTAGAAACTTTTGCTCACTATGCCACAATACCAATAATTAACGCTTTAACTGATTTAGAACATCCCTGTCAAATTCTGGCTGATTTATTAACTATACAAGAATGTTTTGGCACTTATCAGGGTTTAACCCTGAGTTATTTTGGGGATGGTAATAACGTGGCTAACTCTTTACTTTTAGCAGGGGCGATCGTGGGGATGAATGTACGCTTAGCCACTCCGAAAACTCATCTCCCGGATCCTAATATCGTCGCACAAGCAGAAAGTCTTAAACAACCAGGGACAGAAATCACCCTCACCGAAGACCCCCAAATAGCGGTCAAAGGTGCTCACGTGGTCTATACTGATGTTTGGGCGAGTATGGGACAAGAAGCTGATGCTCAAGCGAGAATACCGATCTTTAGTGCCTATCAAGTCAACCAAAACCTCTTAACTCAAGCAGACTCAGAAGCGATCGTCCTTCACTGTCTCCCCGCACATCGTGAAGAGGAAATCACCACAGAGGTATTAGAAGGTAAACAATCTCGGGTTTGGCAACAAGCGGAAAATCGTATGCACGTCCAAAAAGCCCTATTATTAAGTTTATTGGGGATTAATTGAACCGATTTCCCCTGGAGTGAAGTACCGCTATGATTTCCGGTTGAACTCAGGAAACTAATTGAGTGAGAATTTCAGGGTTTGGGACAGAATAAAAATATTTAGTCAAAATTATACACATTTATACTTTTGGGGAGTATAATGATTGATATGACTAAATTATCAATCTCTGAAGCTGCTAAATTAAGTATCTACTCAAACACAAGGTGGGAGGCTTC
>CALGKL010000073.1 GCA_937930495.1 uncultured Gloeocapsa sp. | reverse complement strand
TAAAAACTTCAAGTGATCATGCTTGGTAAGTGCGTTAAGAATTAACGCACCCTTTTTGTCTATTTAGAAACTAAAGCTAGTTCTAATTGTGCCGATCCAGAGAGGATCTCGTCCATCTTCAGGACTAGTAACTACCCAAAAGCCAGGAGAAACGGAGATATTATCGTTGATTCTAAACACGTAAAGCAACTCGACAAACCAGGGGACATCATCATCATCTGGTCCACCTTCCACAGAATAGGCTTTAGGAGGATTACCCACAGATAGTAACCCTAAATTCCCCTCGCAAAATAAGTCGGGAAAAGCAAAACTAATTTTCCAGTTCCAGATATCCGCTGTATCCCCGCGGCGATCGCCATTTTGGGCTTTGGCTTTACTGTACATCCCCCAACCTTCAATCCCAAAAGAATTATTAACCAACCAACTCCCCACAATAGCTACGTTATGGGAACTAGTCGCACTACCATCAAAGGGATTGTCCGATAAAGCACTACCACTATATCCGAGAATACTCATACCGGGTGAACCGGGAAAATAACCGTGAGTATAGGCTAAACCAACTCCTGTATTAGCACTAGGCATATAGGATAATTGGGTTCCGGCTATGTATTGACCCCCAAAGATCCCATTGCCATCACTGGGATCATCGGCGTTACCTGCTGAATAATAACCAACTAAACTAATTGCATCGGTAAAGTTATAGGAAAACCCCAGTCCTGCACCTGTACTATTGAGATATATAGGAGCGACCGCGCCAAAATAAGAAATTGCTCCATCCAGGGTAGGACCGGCAAAAGGAGCGATGGGATCAGCGACATCATCAAAAGCCATATTAACCGCATTGATCCAGACTAAAGCCTTATCTCCAACGGGAAACCTATATTCAGCTTTTTTAATACGTACAGAGCCATCAGTATTACCACTGAAGTTAAAATCGGTAAAGTTACTACCCCCTCGACCGAAGCTAAAGTTAGATGATTCTAGACGTAGTCTTAATCTGTCTTCACCAGTAAAACTGGTGAAAAAGTTCAATCTAGATCGATACTCTATTACTGCTTGTACGTCTAAATCATCTCCCGTGGCTGCGTTTTCTTTGCCAAAAACTTGAGAAATAACCGTAATCAATTCTCCTCTTAACTGTGTTGTGGTGGAAAATTGATGATCTTCGAGAAAAGCTACTCTCCCTTCTAAATTATCGACGCGAGAGCCAATTGTCGCCAATTCTGCCTCAAATTCAGTAGTTAACCTTTCGATGACTGTTAAATCTTCTTGAAGAATGGCTCCACTAGCGGCGATTAATCTCTCTAGCTGTTGTAAACAAGCATTTAATCCCGCGGCAAATTCATAACGACTAAGTGCTTGATTTCCTCGAAAAGTTTGGTCGGGATAACCTACTATACAGCCATATCTTTCGACTAAATTAGCTAAAGCTTCGTAAGCCCAATCTCCCGGTGATACGTCTCGTAAATCAGAGACATTGATCATACTTTGCTCAATTTCGTTAACCTCTACAGATTGGGCTAGAACATTTGTAGATATTAAACCAACAGAGCTAACAGCGAGTAATAACCCCCTGACGAATCTAAGAAATTCCTTAGACATTATTTATTTTACTCCTCACACACCAATCAGAAACAAATCAGAAATATCTGTTCATCTAAGATTTTTAATATTTCTTCACCTAGAATACTAGGACTAGGAATTGAGAAAATTCTGTTAAAATCAATACTTTTTTGGGGATTGATAGCAATCTTGGGATTTATTGACATAAATTAGCGATAAAAGTATGATAAAGTCTGAACTTATTGAGAAGATAAAGCATGAAGTCAATAACACGTCGTGTATTTTTGGGTACAGCTGCGGCTACGGCTGCGGTAACTTTGGGTCAATTTGGTCGTAGAGAGAAAGTTTTAGCTCAAACTCAAGAGATCAATTTATATTCGTCACGTCATTACAACACTGATAATATTCTTTATCAAAACTTTACCCAAGAAACAGGGATTAAAGTTAACCTGATTGAAGCAGGTGGAGATGAATTGATCGAAAGAATTAAAAGTGAGGGTGCTAATAGTCCTGCGGATATTTTACTAACAGTTGATGTAGCCCGTCTGTCGCGAGCGAATCAAGAGGGTCTGTTTGCTCCTGTATCATCGCCGATTTTAACTGAAAGAATTCCGGCTAATTTAAGACATTCGGAGGGACATTGGTTCGGTTTGAGTAAACGAGCAAGGGTACTTGTCTATAATAAACAAAAAGTTAACCCAAATGAGTTATCTACCTATGAGGATTTAGCTAATCCCCAATGGAAAGGTCGGTTAGCGGTTCGTAGTTCTGATAATACCTATAATCAGTCTCTGGTAGCTTCTTTAATCGCTGTACATGGAGAAGAGAAAACCTTAGAATGGTGTAAGGGTATAGTAGCCAATATGGCGCGTCCACCCCAAGGCAATGATACCGCCCAAATCGAAGCGGTAGCTGCTGGTATAGCTGATGTAGCGATGACTAATCATTACTATGTAGCTAATTTAGGTGTTAGTGATGAAGCTGCTAAACGCCAAGTTTTTGAAGCGGTAGGGTTGTTTTTTCCCAATCAGGGCGATCGCGGTACTCATGTTAATGTCAGTGGTGCTGGGTTAATTAAGACTGCACCTAATCCTGAAGGTGCGATTCTGTTTTTAGAGTATTTAACCAGTGATTCGGCGCAAAAATTCTTTGCTGAGGGGAATAATGAGTATCCTGTGGTAGAAGGAGTTCCCGTTAGTCCAATAGTCGCTGGTTTTGGTGAGTTTAAGTCCGATCTAGCCAATTTACAACAATTTGGCGATTTATTACCTCGAGGGGTTTTATTGATGGATCGCGCTGGTTGGCAATAAGCATTCCCAACATTCGATATTATCTCAGATTCAGAGTTAGACTTCTTGCCCGATCTTAAACAAGAAGTCTTGGCTAGATCCTGATCTAAATCTCGAGAGCTTTGGCTAACTGTTGGCGAGCGTTGGTGAGAGCTTCCCCTAGCTTACTAGGGTTTTTTCCTCCTGCTTGAGCGAGATTGGGGCGACCTCCTCCTCCTCCCCCACAGATAGAAGCGATCGCTCCGATAAATTTACCGGCGTTGAGTTGTTTTTCTTGGTAAACTTTGGGGCTAAAGGCGGCTACGAGACTAACTTTATCGGCTTCAGGGATTGAACCTAAGACAATCGCTGCATCGCCTAATTTTTGGAGAAGTCTTTCGGCGGCTACTTTCAGAGCTTCGGGGTTAGCTTGAGGTAATTCGGCTACGAGTACTTTGATTCCTTGAATCGTTTCTACTTGGGTTTCGAGTTGACTAGATTTGAGTAGTGCTAATTCTGTTTCTAAGGTTTCGATCTCTTTTTGGGCGGTTTTTAAGTCGTTTTGTAGGGTATTAATCCTCTCGATAATCCCTTCTGGTTTGACTTTGAAACGTCCTTCTAATTCTTTGACAATGTTATCTCTGAGATTGAGATATTCTAATACAGCCGGACCGGCGATCGCTTCTATCCTTCTTATTCCCGAAGCTATCCCTGTTTCAGATACTATTTTAAATACTCCTATTTCGGCGGTATTGTGGACGTGAGTACCTCCGCACAATTCCATGGATACTCCTGGTACATCCACTACCCTTACTTCGCTACCGTATTTTTCGCCAAACATAGCGATCGCTCCTTTAGCTTTTGCTTCGGTAAGAGACATAGTGGCTATTTCTGTTGGGTGTGCTTCGGCTATCCAGGTGTTGATCTGCTCTTCTATCTGTTGTATTTCTTCTGTAGTTAAGGCCCGGGGACAGTTAAAGTCAAAACGAAGGCGATCGAAGGCTACTAAAGATCCTGCTTGGGAGATGGAATCGGAGACTATTTTTTTCAGTGCTGCTTGTAGTAGGTGAGTTGCTGTATGATTAGCTTGGGCGCGACGACGACAAGAGCGGTCAACGTTAGCGATAATGGTATCACCTACTCGGATAACGCCTCGTTCGATGCGTCCAAAGTGAATAAACATTCCCGATTCTTTTTGCACATCGTTGATCCCAATCAGAAGATTATTACCACTGAGGTAACCGCGATCGCCTATTTGTCCTCCTGATTCGGCGTAAAAGGGGGTTTGATTGAGGACTATTTGTAAATCTGTTCCCGCTGCTGCGATCTCTACCGATTTTCCTGAGACAAGGATTGCGGTTACGGTTGCTTGAGTTTGTTGTTGTTGATAACCGATAAATTCCGTCGGGTGGATTTGGGCGGCTAATTGGTCTAAACTACCTTGAATAGTTAAATCGATGGTTTCATGTGCTGATTGAGAGCGTTGACGCTGTAGGAGCATTTCTGCTTCAAATCCTTCTACATCTACCGTAAGGTTATTTTCTGCGGCTATTTCTTGGGTTAATTCTAGGGGGAAACCGTAGGTATCATAGAGGGTAAAAGCGTCTAACCCACTAATCTGTTTAGTTTCTTTGCTGAGTATTTCGCCGAGGAGTTTTTCTCCTCTTTCTAGGGTTTCGAGGAAACGGGCTTCTTCTCTAGTTACTTCAGCGATAATCACTTCTTTTCTTTCGAGGAGATTGGGATAAATTTCTTGACCTTGGGCGATCGCCGTTTCCGCTACTGTACTAATAAAGGCTGTTTCGATTCCTAAGAGTCGTCCATGACGCACTACCCTACGTATAAGACGTCTCAATACATAACCTCTGCCGATATTAGCCGCACTAATTCCATCGGCGATCATATGTACAATCGCGCGCACATGATCTCCAATTACTTTTAAGGAGACTTTAGCCGTTTCTGGAGCTTGACTATAGTCTATCTTTGCCAATTGAGCTGCGGTTTTAATAATCGGAAAAATCAGGTCTGTTTCATAATTATTGGGCACATTTTGCAGTATTTGCGCCATTCTTTCCAATCCTAAACCGGTATCGATGTTTTTCCCTTGGAGAGGAGTTAAATTTCCTTCGGCATCGCGGTTGTACTCCATAAACACCAGATTATAAAATTCAATAAACCTGGTATCGTCTTCTAAATCTATGTTTTCATCCCCTAATTCCGGTTTAAAATCATAGTATATTTCTGAACAGGGTCCACAGGGTCCCGTTGGTCCTGATTGCCAGAAGTTATCAGCTTCGTCCATTTTTATCAATCTTCGGGGAGAAATGCCGATTTTATCCCGCCAGATTGCCAAAGCTTCCTCATCCTCACGAAAGACGCTTACTACAAGTCTTTCTGGTGGTAAGAGGAATACTTCTGTGGAGAGTTCCCAAGCCCAGGCTATGGCTTGTTCTTTAAAGTAGTCACCGAAGCTAAAGTTACCCAACATTTCAAAGAAGGTATGGTGACGAGCGGTTCTACCTACATTTTCGATATCATTGGTACGGATACATTTTTGGGAAGTAGTCGCTCGGGGATATTCTGGGGTTTTTTGTCCTAGGAATATGGGTTTAAAGGGTAACATTCCGGCGATCGTGAGTAACACCGTGGGGTCTTCGGGGATTAAAGAGGCACTAGGGAGGATTTTATGTTCTCGTTGAGCGTAAAAGTTTAAAAATTTTTCACGGATTTGGTTGCCACTCAAGAATTGAGGTACGTAGGACATAATTTATTATTTAGAGGTGAATTTGTTTAAAAATATATTGTAGGCTATCGTAATCATCCTGCAGGAGATGATTGAGAGCTCTTCCTGCTTTAACGAGCCAATGGCGATCGCCTTTACGTAACCGATAGATATCACGGATAATAGCGGCGATCAAAGCATCTGCGGGAATTCCCGTGATTTGGAGGAGTATGCGCAGGAAATCCAAATTCTCGCTAAAGTGGATTATTTCCGCTTCTTGACAGCGATACACTCCTTGGTGAATTTGGGGAGGACGTGGGGGGAGATACTGATAGACTGGACCTAAACTTGTCCCATTGCCCTGAGTTGGAGATTCAAACCCAACGATAACCGCACGAAACTCTGTTTTCAACATAGCAAAAATTTGCGGTTGTTGTTCTTTTAATTCGGCTAGGGATAATCCTAAAGCTCTAGCGCGGTGAACTGAATCGATGGGACTAGTGGTTACATAAGAAACTATGCCATAGATTTTGTTTCCTGTTTCTTCGTCTGCGGATTTTACCCAACTGCCCAAGGCTGGCATAATCGGAAAAGAGAGACTTTCTGGTTCTAGACATTGAGCCAGAAATTCTACACTAGTGGTTTCGATTACCTCAGCAATATGATCGG
>CALGKL010000072.1 GCA_937930495.1 uncultured Gloeocapsa sp. | reverse complement strand
GAGCAAAACCGTTAAAAGTGTTGCCTCAGCACCAAAACCAAAGAATATAGAAGCAAGACTGACTTTACCCCTAGAAAAAGCCTATACAGGAGGAAAAGAAAGAATACGTCTAGAAGATGGGCGATCGCTAGAAATCGAAATGCCTCCGGCTATGTTTGATGGTCAAAAAATCAGACTCAAAAATCAAGGGATCAATGGCGGAGACCTATATCTAGAAATTAGCATATCTCCCCATCCTATCTTTAGGCTAGAAGACTATGATATTTACTGTCAAATCCCCATTACCCCCGCCGAAGCAATGGTTGGTTGTGGGATAGAAGTTCCCACCATCGATGGACCTGTGAAGATGAATATACCCAAAGGAGTACAATCAGGTCAACGTCTGCGTCTAGCTAATAAAGGTTATCGCGATCGCCAAGGAAATCGAGGTGACCAGCTAGTCGAGATCAAAATAGTTTTACCCAAAGAAGTTAGCGAAGAAGAATTAAAACTATACCAACAATTAAAAGAGATCGAAACCTTTAACCCACGTAAATACCTATTCAACTAAACAGATGACATCTATTACCCCCTTTGACCGCCAAATGATGCAGCGCGCTTTGGAATTAGCCCGTCTAGGTTGGGGTAAAACCAGTCCTAACCCCATGGTTGGTGCTGTTATCGTCCAAGGTGAGAAGATAGTCGGTGAAGGTTATCACCCCGCCGTTGGTCAACCCCACGCCGAAGTTTTTGCCCTTCAAGCAGCACAAGAAGCGGCACAGGGAGCAACTTTATACGTTACCCTAGAGCCTTGTAATCACTATGGGAGGACTCCTCCCTGTACAGATGCAGTGATTAAACATGGTATCGCTAAAGTGGTGATCGGGATGGTTGACCCCGATCCTCGGGTTTCCGGGAGGGGGATCGAACGTCTAATTCAAGCCGGAATAGAGGTAGTGGTTGGGGTAGAGACAGCATCTTGTCAACAGTTAAACGAAGCTTTTATTCATCGCGTCACCAAAAAGCGTCCCTTTGGCATCTTAAAATACGCTATGACTCTAGATGGCAAAATAGCTACCACAACCGGAAATAGTGCTTGGATCACGGGAAAAGATTCCCGAGAATTTGTTTATCACATCCGCGCTGGAGTCGATGGGATTATTATTGGGGGGAATACCTTGCGTCGTGATAACCCTCACCTGACTACTCACGGAGTCAGCGATCGCACTCCCTTACGTATCGTGATGAGTCGCAGTCTCAATTTACCCCTAGAAGCTAATCTGTGGCAAATTGAAAATGGACCCACCCTCGTTTTTACCCAAACCGGTGCTAATCCTGAAGTTAAAGCATATTTACTGCAAAAAGGGATCGAAATCGTGGAGTTAGACTCCCTACAACCTTTAACCGTTTTCGAATATTTGTCTCAAAGAGATTTTTCTGCTGTTCTCTGGGAATGTGGCGAAAAACTAGCAGCCGCAGCTATTAGTAGTGGTGCAGTACAGAAAGTAATGGCTTTTATTGCCCCTAAAATCATTGGAGGTGAAACCGCGCCCTCTCCCGTAGGGGATTTAGGTTTATTGGAGATGAATAAAGCTTTAAACCTTAATCAAGTCACCCTGCGTCAATTTACCGAGGATTTCTTGATTCAAGGATATTTAGAATACCCTTGAATTAAATAAAAAAAGGGGGTAACTAACTATTAACGTTGGACAATTTGCCACTCAGTATTTTCTACGGTTTCAAAAGCAACCGTGGCAATTCGTCTTAAATCACCGTTATATAACCAAACACCATTGTTACCATTGGCGTTATTGCGCCAGATGAGATCTTGGTTTCCATCACCGTTGAAATCACCAGTACCACGAATAGTCCAGTCGGGGTTAAGTTCCTCATTTAAAGTAACCACTTCTGTAACCTCTTGTCCCCCTTGACCCCCCATTAACCAGACACCATTACTACCAGTATCACGATTGCGCCAGATCAAATCAGGAACATCATCATTATTCATATCGGCTACAGCTACCAATTGCCAATTGGGGTTATCTTGTCCCGTAATCGATACTTTAGCTCTAGTGGTATAGTCTTCGTTGAGATACCAGATCCCGTTGGCACCATTGCGATCGTTACGCCAATATAAGTCTGGCATTCCATCTCCATTGGCATCACCAGTACCAGCAATATACCAATCGGTATTGGATTCAACTTCTAGGTTACGGATGGCTCGACGTTCAAGCTCATTCATTAACCAGATCCCATTAGCACCTGTTTGATAGTTACGCCAGAGAAGATCTTCTGTCCCATTACCGTTAAAGTCTGCTACACCATTAATAGCCCAAGCGGGATTAGGTTCTGGATCAATGTTCAGTTTAGCGATCGCTTCAAAACTTCCCCCCTCGCCAACGTCATTCATTAACCAGACGCCATTATCTCCACTTACTCGGTTACGCCAAACTAAATCAGAGATCCCGTCTAGATTAAAATCGGCTTTAACTAGTTCCTTTTCGTTAAAAACTTGAATTTCCATATGTTTAAACTTTTTATATGGTTGTCATAGTTATATTAATTGATTTAATTCCAATCAGACAATCAATTAACTTATAAATTAATCTTTTTTTAAGATCGAGTTCATAGCATATTTTAAAACAAATGTCAAGACTTGAGTCAGGATAATTTTTAGCTATAATTATCTTACCTTTTTGTGATTGACTATATGTTTAAATCTCCTCTCCTTTCTCACAAATTAATTGGTAAATATAACCTGATCATCTCTCAACTCAAAAAAGCTAAAGATCAAATTAAAGTTTTGACAAAAAATCTAGTTAAATTTAACTATCCTAAATCTAAAAGAGTTATCTATGAAAACTTTGGTTATCTGGTTAATTTCCCCACTTATTCAGCCAGAAAATACCTAGCTTACCAATTAATTAGACAAAACCGAGGTCAAGAAATATTCCCCAAAATACCTCTAGAAAAAGGTTATTTAATTATAAATAACAGCAATTTTAGCCCTTTAACAGAGGCAAAATACTACGCTGAACAACGCTTAAAACAAAC
>CALGKL010000071.1 GCA_937930495.1 uncultured Gloeocapsa sp. | reverse complement strand
TGCTATTGTAGCTCATAAAACCGGTGATATCGGCTCAGTTTTAGCCGACGCTGGAATCGTAGATATACCCAACGGTAAACGCTATTTAGTCGCAATTATGGTTAAGCGTCCTCACAACGATCCTCAAGCGAAAACCTTGATTCAAGAAATTTCTCGCACCGCGTATCAACATTTTAAATGGTATACACCACGACCTGTAACTAACTCAGAAGGTTAATTTAAACCCATGGTTATAGCTATCATCCTAGTTTTTATTTTAGAAATTATTATTACTGCAGTTAGCCTAATTATTCCGGTAATTATTGTTAAAAATGTATGGAATAGTAATGTTTTTTTAATAGCAGGTAGTCTGGGTTTTTCCCTTTATCTTTATGCCATAATCAGTTGTTTAATTAGTGTAATTGTTTATAGGATTTTACCTAAACCTAAGTTTGGTATTTATCAAGTTACGGAAAAATCCCCAGAATTTATTAAATTTGTTGCTCTCCTGAGTTTGAGATTATATATCAAAAAAACACCGGCTTCTTGGTTAACTTTATTACCTGGAGGCACATTTTTTCTGAGAATTGCTGGTAGTAATTTAGGTTCAGGGATTAGTTCGGCTTGTTTTGATAATATTTTAGATTTTAAAGGTATAAATATAGGTAACAATGTTGTTCTAGGATATAATAGCGTTTTGAGTTGTCATATGAAAGTTAATGACACTTTTGTCTATAAACCAATAACCATCGATGATGATGCGATTATCGGGGCAAATGTCTTAATTTATCCAGACGTTAAGATTGGTAAAAAAGCGGTAATCAATCCTTTATCGGTGATTTATCCTGGTACGATAATCGGTGATCATGAAGTGTGGGGCGGTAACCCAGCTAGAAGAAAAAAACAAGCTAATCTTGAACAAAATGACTAAATCAATCGTAGAACTCTTAGAAGAACTTCCCCAGGATAATCTAACTACTAAAGTAATAAAAGCATTGGATTTTATTGTACCAGGTCAATGGCAAAATATCACCAATTTTGACCAGATGATTAACTCTGAACTCAAAAAAATTGACAACCCCAAAAAAATCGCGAGAATTCGTCGCACCGCGATTGAATTGTACGAAGATAAAAAAAATGGCTATCAAACCGCGATTTGGTTGTATCAAACCGTCGAGACAACCGATAAGGCGATCGCTGCTGCTGCTTTAGCTGATAAAATTGGTGATACTTTTAGATTTATTCCTTTTTTAGATAAACTCACCCCTCAAGCGGATACAGTGCAAAGCGTCGATTTAAAGATGAAACTCGCTGTAGAATCGATTGCGTACATGAAAATGAACGGAATCACCCTCAATCCCCTTAAATTTGGTCAAACTGTAGCGGAAAACTATCGTCATGAATCCTTGATGCGGATGGTGGCTTTGTTATGTCTCGACGCTGTGTTACCATTAGGTCCTGATTTTCTGAGAAAAATCAACGCTAAAAACGAGACTGAGGAAAAATCGGTTTTAGATAAAAATCCTGCTACAGGAGTAATTAAAGACCTAATCCCTGGTCAAGATCCCCAAAATTTTATCGATCAAACCTTTGAGAGTATGGGGACTTGGATGGATGGATTAACCCAAAAATTTGGTTTAGATAGACAGATGTTAGGTAATAAATTTAATAGTTTTATTGAAATCAGCGACGATAAATTAGACTATCTAGCTGCTTTTCTGGACGCTAGTACCAATGTCATGGAGCATACGGGAATTCAAACCGTGGCTCGTCATGTCATTCGACGCGCTTATAATCAATATCTCCAAGAGATAGAAGCTGAGAAAGAAAGTTAATTTATACCAAACTCATTCAAGGTCCATCTTGCCATTGGGGGGCTAATTGTTGATAATCTAATTGTGCTGCTCCTGGATGACACAGGATGCAGGTTTGATGATTGACCACTTCAGGTAATTCTACGCGAGGGTGTAAAGCTCGAAAATAGCGAGAATCTCTAGCGTAAAGAGGTTGGGGTTCTTGAGGTCGTAGGGGACGGGAAATGGTCGTCATATATTGCCAAATGACTACTTGAGAGATTCTGACGAGGTTGTCAACACTAGTACCATAGTGGTTTTGGGGTCTTTCTAGTATTTGTTGCCAAGTTTCGGTAGGTAAAACTTCCGCGGGGATAGGGATATGACAACTGGAACAATTATCGATATAGACAGCTTTAGCGGTTTCTAGATTAGCGGGAGAGGGAGTTGGGGTGATCGTTTGGGCAATAATAATAATGGCTAGACAATAACTAAGAAAGGGAACTAAGTTAAACATTAGTCAACTATTTGTAATTGTTGTGCTTGGGTGATAGGGATGTATAAACCAGCTTTGGTGGGGATGGGTTCCCCTGGAATAGTAATCGCTAAGTTTTTATTGTGGATATCGGTTAATTGATCACTACCGACGATAGCTTCAAATACATCTTGATCTAAAGTAATAGTATAAATTTGGTGATCAGAGTCAACCGCTTTGAGGGAATAACCATTATTAGTCACGGTGACTCCGTTTACCCTAACGCGAATTTGGGACAATTGGGTATTCTCAGGACAAAAAAAGTTGACAGGGTTTTTACTAAAATCAGAACAGACTAAAATCTCTTCCACTCTAGCCATGATTTTTCTAAACTCGGTATAATCCGGTTCGGGAGCATCACCCCCATAGTTAGCTTTTTCTTTAATTTCATCTGAAGCATTAAGCATTACTAGGCTGAGAGAGCGGCGATCGCCCGGGGATAAATCAGGAGATAGGTAAACACCAGATCCGGGAATTGCGCTACTGACATGAATAATCCTCAACTCAGGGTCATCTTTTCTGACTGAATCCCCTATAGCTGCAGCCCCTGCATCAACTTCTCCCCGTTTAACTTTACTGATAATATCTGGACCACGATTATCTAGATCTACACTGACCGTTTTACCATAAAGTGCATAAGCAGGCAGATAAAAACTCGAAGCGGAGTTAAACCCTCCTAAAGCGATGACGGTAGTAGGTCCTAAATCATCGATGGATTGAATCGGACTATCTTTTCTAACAAAGATTCCCCCTTCATAATGAGTACTTTTGGGGAACATCGCCGCCAAATAGGTATAATCATGGTCAATAGCCCAGATCGAGTTAATCGGAGATAGGGTAAAAGCGATATCCCATTTTCTCTTAGCGATTCTTTTTCTCGCTTCTGTATAACTAAGACTGCGATCGCCCTCGATAATCACGTTAATTTTTTTCCCCTTGAGAAAATCCCAATAGTTAGCGGGTACTAATCCTTCTTCTAGGTGATTAGATAATTCTAGATATTTTTCGCTATCCCCAAGATGACCAATGGTAATCGTATCAATGCTAAGTTTGGGTTTACTGAAATAGGGGACAGATTTTACCCCTAATCCGATTGCTGCTAAAGCGACAACTGAGGAGATAGCTAGGATTATTTTTCGCCATGATCGACCTGGTGGAGTTGGTGGAGTTGGTGGAGTTGTAAGTAATTCTAAAGCTTCTAAAGCTTCTTGCGCCGAGGGATAACGCTCTTGATGATTCCACTTTGTCAGCTTGTTGATCAACCTTTTTAAGGGGGAATCTAGGTTAGTTGCTTGATCTTCCCAAATCAAGCGATTAGCAGTTGTCGTTAACTCATTTAACTTACGCCCTGTAGCTGCTTGAATCACTATTCTACCTACTGCATATAAATCACTAGCGAACACAGGGTTACCCTGTTGTTGTTCAATAGGCATATAACCGATAGTACCAATTACTGTTCCTGGTTGATTAGCTTGTTCGGTTACTTGTTTAATTGCACCAAAATCGATCAGTACTATTTTATTATCTCCATGACGACGAATCAGATTAGCAGGTTTAAGATCGCGATGAATAATATTTTGTTGATGGAGATAAGCTAAAGGCTCTAGAATGTCTTTTAATAACTTAATAACTTCTTCTCTTGTCCAAGGTTGTGAACCTGGTATGATTTTATCCAAAGTTTGTCCCTGAATATATTCTTGTACTAGATAAAAGCGTTGATTTTCGGCAAAATAGGCAAATAATCTAGGGATACAGTGATGTTCAAGTCGATCGAGGATTTCTGCTTCTTGTGCAAATAAGCGTTCAGCTTTAGAGATAGTCCCTCCTTCAGATTTAAAAGGTTTTAAACCCTTAACCACACAGTTAGATTGTCCTGGTTTGTGGAGATCTCTAGCTAAATAGGTTTCACCAAAAGCTCCCTCACCTAGTTTTCTCATAATTTGATAGCGATTGCCAATAAGTTGTGGTGGTTCTATAGTATCTGATCGCTCTTTTGATATTTCTACTGTTGCTGATAATGGCTTTTCTATGGTTATTTCCCTATTGCTTACTTGTAACAAAAAATCGTCTAAATCTGGACTTCTGTTTTGAAAAACTCTAGCATAATCAAGACATTGCCAATTAGTTTGCTGGGGTTGATAAAATAAATAATAACGTTGTTGGGGGTTTAAATCATTGGGATTGACTCCCGTACAATTGATGATTAATCTACTTGAGGAATGGTTGTTAATTATTCTTTCTTGTATTTCTCTCCAGGATTGTTCACTGGGGTTATGTAGCAAATCTCTGAGGGAAATTTTCTGAAGTTTACCAGAATTCATAAATAATAAGCTCCATCTTTCAGCCAATAGGGTTCTCGCAACTTTTCTACTAGTTTTGAAGATCTCCTTATATTAGTATATACTGCTAAATTGTGTATTGCTTTAGAATATTTGTTGTTGAGAGTAGCAAATTCTAATCCCTTGGATTCTTCTCTGGTGATAATTTTGTTCTAGGGGGAATTAAGGTCAATGTCTCCAACTTGAATGTATCTAGCTGATAATTATAAATGGTCTAACTCTATAAAGATTATCTTGTTTTTTTACTGTCTCCATCTGACGATTGATTTAAAGATAATTTCGTCATTTTAGGGATTAGAAGAGATATTAAAAGATAAAAACCGTCTGATTTTAAATTGACAAAAACGTAATTTTCTTAAGATAGAATTACGCAAAACATTAGCTAAAACTTGGTAACGATGACGAAAAGTAGGGAGACGCTGAATATAAACTAATCTTCTGATTTTATCGGCGATAAATCCTTCTAAATTAAGTCCGTAACAAGAAATAATCGCTGCTTTTTTACCTAGAGTTAACATATCTCCTAGGTGTAAATAACGAAATTTTTGCAGGGGGTTACCTAATATTTTTGCTTGGATATTTTTGGCGACACAACTAGCAGCTTGATAAGCTGCTTGTGCGGTTTGAGGAATGATTTGATTAGGAATTTCTGCGATATCTCCGAGGGTAAATACTTCGGGATAATTGGGTAATTGTAAAGTAGGTAAGGTTAATAATTTTCCTTGGGGAGTTTGTTGACAATCCAGGTTAGCTAACCAGGGAAGAGATTGAGTACCTACGGTCCAAATTACTAAATCTAGGGGTAAAGTTTGATTAGTTAGGATAATTTTTTCTGGGGTAATTTCTCTGATTTGACTATCATAAATTACGGTAATTTTTCGTTTACTGATAGCGCGATTAGCTGCTGTTTTGACACCTGGTGAAAAGTGTTTTAATAGTTGTCTCCCTTTTTCTAAGAGATAGACCTTAGCGCGATCGCCCAGACGATCACC
>CALGKL010000070.1 GCA_937930495.1 uncultured Gloeocapsa sp. | reverse complement strand
CCTACCTACCCTTATTTTAGTTGGCAATGAAGGAGCAGGGTTATCAGCAGAGTTAATCGCGATCGCTCAAGAGAGGGTAAGGATTCCCCAGGTTAGGGAGGTAGAGTCTTTAAACGCGGCGATCGCTACTGCTTTATTATTGTATGAAGTCCAAAGACAGAGGAGATAGAATATGCTCTGTAATTACTTTTACTCCCACTCTATAGTTCCAGGGGGTTTAGAGGTTATATCATAAACGACTCGGTTGACACCTTTGACTTCGTTAACGATGCGATTAGAGATTTTTTCTAGTAGATCATAGGGAACTCGCGCCCAATCCGCGGTCATTCCATCTTCACTAGTAATTAAGCGTAATACTATCGGATGAGCATAGGTTCGACTATCTCCCATCACACCTACACTACGAATGGGTAACAATACAGCAAAAGCTTGCCAAAAGTCGTTATACATTCCCTGTTGGTTGATTTCATCTCGAACCACATAATCCGCATCTCGAAGGATTTTTAACCTTTCAGGAGTCACTTCACCGATAATGCGAATGGCTAAACCGGGACCGGGAAAGGGATGACGACGGATAATCTCATCAGGTAAACCGATCGCTTTACCGACTTTACGTACTTCATCTTTAAACAATTTCCGCAGGGGTTCTACCAATTTAAAGCGTAAGTCTTTAGGTAATCCACCGACGTTGTGATGACTTTTAATTTTGACAGCTACCCTTTCTCCTGTTTTAGGATCGACATTACTATCAGCAGACTCGATCACATCGGGGTAGAGAGTTCCTTGGGCTAAATAATCAAAAGGTCCTAGACGTTTCGACTCCTCTTCAAAGACTTTAATAAATTCATGTCCAATGCGTTTCCGTTTTTCTTCCGGGTCGGTGACTCCTTTTAGTTGGGCTAAAAAGCGCTCGCGTCCATTGATATAAACTACTGGGATATGAAACTTTTGGTCAAATAGTTCTACCAATCTTTCTGGTTCACCTTTACGCATGAAACCTTGATCGATAAACATACAGGTTAGCTGATCGCCGATCGCTTGATGGAGGAGAAAAGCAAGGGTTGAGGAATCTACACCCCCGGACAAAGCTAACAGTACTCTTTTATCCCCTACTCTAGCGCGTATTTCCCTGATTGCTTCTTCGACGAATGCTTCTGTTGTCCAGGTTGGTTCACAATCGCAGATATGATAAACGAAGTTCCGAATTAAAGCAATTCCCCCTTGGGAGTGAACTACTTCTGGGTGAAATTGGACACCGAAGAGTTTTTGTTCGTGATTAGCGATCGCCGCTACTGGTGTATTATCTGTATGAGCTAAAATAGTAAAACCTGGGGGTAACTCTGTACAGGAATCGGCGTGACTCATCCACATTATCGAACCATCTTCAACGTTGGTCAGTAAATCCGTCGGGTCATTGATGTATATTTGTGCTTTGCCGTATTCAGCTAACTCGGCTCTTTCAACCTTACCCCCTAATTGTTGGACCATAAGTTGCATTCCATAGCATACTCCCAAAATCGGTATGCCTAGATGCCAAATTTGGGGATCGCATTCTGGTGCCTTAGGATCATATACCGAATTAGGACCACCTGAGAGAATAATTCCTTTAGGATTGAGTTGACGGATTTGTTCTGCTGTGGTACGGTATGAGAGAACTTCCGAGTAAACTTGGGTTTCTCTAATTCGTCTGGCGATTAATTCGGAATATTGAGAGCCAAAGTCAAGAATCACGATCATTTGGCGATTAAGTTGATTACCTAGCGATGCAGTGGCTAAATCTGCTGTCTCGCGGCTTTGGGTTTCGATGTCTGTATTCACTCTTTAATTCATCCTTCCTTTGTTCTATTTTATAATCAAATTGGCGATAATTTCTTGTCCTTGGTTGCTCGTAACAATTATCTGACGCTGACGATCGAATAAAAGCGATCCTACTTTTAACTGATGACTACTTTGTTTTTTAATATATGCTTGTGAACGTTCATCGATACTAGCGGCGATCGCTCCATAGACTTGAGATACCCAATTACTCTGGTTTTGAATATCTTCCTGACGTAAATAAGTTAAAGCTGCTTCTGTAGTTTGACTAGAGAATACCCTTTTTATTATCCTACTTGGTGCCTCTAAAACCGCTAAATAGGAGGTTAGTATTTCCAGACGTCCATCTGCTAAATCATGGTGTGTATGAAAGATTCCCCCTGCTAATTTAAGCAACTTCCCGTGATAACCAAATAACAACAGAGACTCTAAACAAGTTAACCCAGCTGCTGCTAACATTGGACCTAACCAATTAGCGGTTTTGAGCGTCTGTTGGGGATTTATCCCCATTTTTTGGGCTAAATCCAAACCATTTTCCCCCACACAAAAAACCAAACTCTCAAACTCAGAGGCTTTTTGCCGCAACTCTTGATGATATAGTTCTAACTGTGCAGGAGCGCTCAGGGGTTGAGATATTCCTGTCGTCCCTAATAGTGACAAACCTTCTACCACACCAAAAGCAGCGTTAGAGGTTCTTTCAGCTAACTTACGACCCTCAGGAATAATTATTGTCACCTGAATGTATTCAGGTTTAGAGACCAAACCTCGTTCGAGATTAACCTGAATCAAACGTTGAGCATAACTATAAATCGCTGCTTGATAATCATAATTAACTAGTTTTCCCACTCCTTCCCCACCAACTATGGTAACTGGGGTTTTAGCTGTGGTTAATTTTTCGACGATCGCCCAAATAGGGGTATTACGGGTTAAATCCAGATTATCACCAGGATCGCTACGAGTAATAGCTAAAGCTTGATGGTCATTGAGTTTAGCGGCTTGTTCGATAGGTATAGTTACCTTTTCAGGAGGATCTAATAAATCCACAGTCACCGTCTCAGGGGATGTGTCTATTAAACAACGATAGGCAGCCAGAGCAGCAGCACAAGCAAATACAGGTAAAGTATATCCAGAACGAGGTTGATCGGTAGCTGTCAATTTTAGTTAATTATATGTATCCTAGAGAATAAAATTAGCAACCAAAGAGTAAGTGAATATAGTTGATTATCTTCGTATCAGTCTGATAGACCGTTGTAACTTTCAATGTCAGTACTGTATGCCCGAAGGAGCAGAACTTGATTATATTTTAAAACAAAACCTGTTAACCAAAGCAGAAATTTTAACTCTCCTGCAAGAAGTATTTATCCCCTTAGGGTTTAGGAAATTTCGTCTCACAGGAGGTGAACCACTTTTACGCCCTGATGTAGTAGAGATTGTCAGAGAAATTGCTACTAATCCAGCTACCGAAGACTTAGCTATCACTACCAATGGCTTTTTACTACCATCTCTAGCCCAACCACTCTACGACGCGGGTTTACGGAGAATAAATATTAGTATAGATTCCCTTGACCCTGATAATTTTGCTCGCCTTATCGGTAAACAAGGACGTTTTCATTGGCAACAAACCTGGAAAGGTATCCAAATAGCCCACCAAATAGGGTTTAATCCCCTTAAACTCAATGTAGTAGTAATTCCTGGAGTTAACGACCACGAAATCTTAGCTTTAGCAGCTTTAACGATTAATCAACCATGGCACATACGTTTTATCGAATTTATGCCCATTGGTAATCAAGATTTATTTCAACAACAAGCTTGGATTCCTTCAGCCCAATTACGGGAACAAATTCGCCAACATTGGGGATTAATAGAGTCTAAAGTAAAGGGAAATGGTCCTGCTGATGTGTTTAAAATACCCGAAGCTAAAGGGACTCTCGGTTTTATCAGTCAGATGTCAGAGTGTTTCTGCGATCGCTGTAACCGGATGCGTCTCTCGGCTGACGGTTGGTTACGTCCCTGTCTTCTCAATGAAACTGGACAAATTAACCTGAAAACTCTCCTCAATCAGGGTGTAGAATTTTCTAAAATTAGAGAACAAGTAGCCCAACTCCTAGCCCTCAAACCAGAGATTAACTACAAACAGAGAGACTCAGGTACTCAAGGAGAAACCTATTCTCGTACCATGTCTCAAATAGGTGGCTAAGAAATTGCTACAATTAACCCAAACATATTGTTTTTGGCAAATTATGAGTACGACTGAACATAAGAAAAAACATCAAGAAGAAAAAACAGAGAATTTTTGGCTAGAAATGTTGAAAACCCTAGCCTTAGCCGGAGTTTTAGCCTTTGGTATTCGTACTTTTATCGCTGAAGCGCGTTATATTCCTTCCGGTTCGATGGAACCTACCCTACAAATCAACGATCATTTGATGATTGAAAAGATAACCTATCTACTCCACAAACCAGAGCGAGGTGATATAGTTGTTTTCAGACCGACAGAAGCCCTTAGACAAGAAAATTTTCATCAAGCTTTTATTAAAAGAATTATTGGTTTACCAGGTGAAACCGTAGAAGTAAAAAACGGTAAGGTTTATATTAATGGTCAGGCAATCGTAGAAGACTATATCAAGGAATTACCTAAATATAATTATGGTCCCGAAATTGTCCCCGATGATCAATATTTGGTCCTCGGGGATAATCGCAATAACAGTTATGATTCTCACGCTTGGGGTTTTGTGCCACGGGAAAATCTAATTGGTAAAGCTTTTGTCCGTTTTTGGCCCATTAATCGTGTTGGTACTCTCGATCATGATGCTGTTGAATTTAGTACAACTCCCGTTAGCCAAGAATAAGACTTAGATTAGCTCTAGTTTAAGCGCCTCTTCCTTAACATTTGTTCTAAAATAACCTTAGCAGCGCGATCGCACACCCCAACTTCCCCTAACCGATTGCGCATCAGTTGATAATCCGCTTTTATTTGCTCAATTTTTTGAACATCGGTTAAGATTGCCATTGCTTCGGTTACTATCCTCTCACAACTAGCCTCTTCTTGTAATAATTCCGGAACAATTTCCCGATTTAAGACTAGATTAGGCGGAGACATAAAAGGAATGGCAAATCTTAACAAATTGCGAGCTACCCACATAGTCAGAGGATTAACCCGATATAAAACTACTTGGGGGACATTGAGTAAAGCGATTTCTAAATTAACCGTACCAGATTTAGTAATCGCCAAATCAGCAGCAGCGATCGCCTCTAAAGAACTTCCTTGCAGAATTCTCCCTTGAAGTCCATAGGTTTTGATAGCTTCCTCGATAGAGGGTGCATATTGAGGTAAAGACAAGGGAATCAGATACTCTATCGGTTGAGACAACCTTTCTTGAATAACTTTAGCCGCTGCAAACATCACAGGTAAAACATACTTAATCTCCTGTTGACGAGAAGCAGGCAAAAGAGTTATAACCTTGGTTTGTGGATCGATCCCCAAATTTTGGCGCGCGGTTTCCCGGGAAGGTGGATTAGCCAAACGATCCAACAGCGGATGACCCACCCAGGTTACCTTAACACCCTGTTGACTAAAAAAGCGCGC
>CALGKL010000069.1 GCA_937930495.1 uncultured Gloeocapsa sp. | reverse complement strand
TCGCCGGCATTTTTGACCATAAACCCCCCATCTCCGTGATATTTTGGTTAGTAGTAGTGAGAATCACCGCACCGGCACTCATAAAGAGTAAAGCTTTGGCGATCGCATGAGTTAATAACAATAATAAAGCGATATCTACTTGTCCTAAACCTACGGCAATAAACACCAAACCTAGATAAGCACTGGTGGAATGAGACAGAGTCCGTTTAATATCGATTTGGGCTAAAGCCATTAGAGAAGTACCAATCGTAGTAATTGTCCCAATCAGAATCAACCCATCAGCCGCAATCGGAGAGAGAGTAAATACTGGTTGCAGTTTGATTAAAACATAAGCACCAGCAGAAACTACGATAGAATTACGCATGATTCCTGCGGGGTTAGGTCCTTCCATCGCTTCATCTAACCACAAATTTAGGGGAAATTGCGCACATTTACCCGTAGGTCCGGCAATTAGAGATAATCCCAATAGGGTTGCCGTCAGAGGAGGTAAGGGTGAAGTTAAAGCCCAACTTTGTAAATCGCTAAAACTCAACCCTTCACCATAACTAGATAAAGCTATTAAACCCATAAACAGGATAATATCTCCTACCCGTTTGGTTAAAAAAGCATCTCGTGCCGCTGTTACTACTAGGGGTTGGGCGTACCAAAAACCAACTAATAAATAGGTAGAGAGAGTTAAACCTTCTAGCAAGGCGTAACTCAGCAAGAGAGAGTCACTCAAAGCAATACCCAACAAAGAAGCCTCAAAAAAGCCCATTAACCCGTAAAAACGAGCTAAAGACCAATCTTTCTCCATATATCCTAAAGCATAGAGTTGGGCTAAGAGACTAATACCTGAGACTAGTAACATCGCACCCAAAGTCACAGGTGAGATTTCTACCGCCAAGGATAATTTTAAATCAGCTACTTCTACCCAGTTAAAGGATAATTGTTGCGCATTTTTGCCCCAAATCGAGCTAAAAGCTAAAAAAACGTGGACAAATGACCAAAAAGTCATCAACAGATTTATGTAAGCCGCCGGACGAGGTCCAGTTTTACGGATAATTCCCGTTGACCATGGTAGAGTAGCTATCCCCCCCATCAATCCATAAAACGGAATTACCCAACTGGTTTCAACCAATAAATTGCTCATCATTATTGCTGAATAATTCCCGATCTTAATTAAATCTTAATTTTACCCGATTAGGGTGCTAATCTATACCTTTATCTTTATTTTTAGCATTAAAATATTTCACCAAACCATAACTGGCAGAAAGAGCTAGGATCGCAAATCCTAGAGAAAACAGGTCGGCTTTATCATATTGTTTAGGATCAAAAATAATTATTTTACGAGCTACGGCAATCAAAGCTGTAGTTATTACTAACTCAACTTGCACAATATGTTTACGTAAATAAGCTGTGATGTTTTCTAATAGTTCTAGAGCAATTAATATGTTTAAAAATAAACCGAATATTTCTAGTAAAGTTTTGGTAAAAAATTTGGCTTCATTAGTTAAATTTAGGTCGGCTACCAAGGCAAAAACTAATTCTATTAAAGCTATAAAAATGACAAAAATTAAAGCTAAAGACAAAATTTTTGAGACGACATTTTCGACAAAATGGATAAATTTAAGGAAATTTCTATCTTTTAAAAGTGAGATTAAAACCAAAAAAAATTCTTTCATAAGTTGATTTTAATTTAAACAATAAAACTTGACCAGCCCAAGATCTTCGAAGAAAATCTTGTATAATTGTACTATTAAATGTTGAGTAACCGAGATAATCATGCCTCCACAAGTAGAAGAAAAAAGTATGGTCCCCACCGTGCTACTGGGTATAGGTGGAACAGGAGCAGAAGTTTTGGCCAGAGTAAGACGTTTAGTCGAAGAAACCTATAGAGATTTAGACAGATTCCCGATTATCAGCTTTTTACTAATAGATACAGATAGAGACTATAAGGTTACAAACCCCGAAGCATCAGGGACAAGTTTTAAAGACTACGAAAAACATTGGGCAAGAGTAACAGGAAGAGACGTAGAAGCGATCATAAGTAATATACATAATTACCCGTGGATAAATGATTGGTTTCCCAACGAATTAGAACGCAATATTAACAGTTTAGAAGCAGGCGCAGGACAAATACGCCCCTGTGGTCGTTTTGCCTTTTTCTTTAACTACAGTCAAATCAGAGAAAAATTTCTCAGCGCCATAGCTCGGATCAAAGCACATGAAACCTATATGCAGGACAATTATGGCATAAAAGTAGCCGGAAATGGGATCAACGTCTTCGTCACAGGTTCACTCTCAGGAGGAACAGGAAGCGGGATGTTAATAGATATAGGTTATTGTCTCAGACATTGGTTAAGAAGCGAAAGTAGCGCCCTATTGACGGCAATAGTACCCACACCAGAAGCATTTAAAGCCATCAAAGTAGGCGATCGCGTCCTAGCCAACGGATACGCAGCCATGATGGAATTGAGCTACTTTTCCGACGAACGAACCGAATATGTAGCCCAATTTAGCAGTAGTCTCAGTGACGAAATCCGCAGCAATAAACCTCCCTTTGACTTTACCTATCTAGTAGGGACAAAAAACAGTAATGGTAACGACTTCAATCTCAGTCAAATCAGAGAGATGATCGCCCAAAACATCTTCCTCGATATGACCTCAGATTTTGCCGCTCATAAACGCTCCATCAGAGACAATATTAAAGGAGCATGGGCAGAAAAAGACCCAGGAGGAAGAGGTTATTCCAAACAATTTATGAGTTTTGGGTTATCTAGCGTGGAAATTCCCATCGCTCATATACGGACTTGTTTAGGTTATCGTTTAGCCAAAGACTTGATTAACTGGTGGCTCAACGACCAAGCTATTCTCCCCCCAGAAATGCTAGAATTAGTTAGGTCCGAACACCTCAAACCCGCACGGCTTAACGATAATGAACTAGTAGCCGATTTAAGCGCCGCTGGCGATCGCTCCTATCTCCAAGTAATCTCAGAATGGGTTAACAGTATTCGGGAAGAAATTAACCGGGAAAATTACCTAGAATGCACCGCTCAAGGTGTCAATATGATCGGTAATGAAAAAGGGAAAATCCTCCAACTAGTCAACTATCTTAACCCCAAAGTAGATGAGTACCGCGCCGAACATTTCCGAGAATTAAGCCCAGATGAAAGACTACACGGTGACTATCTCAAAAAAATCTATAACAATCGCGACCAAGCTATCATTCAAGGGAGAAAAGCCCTAGAAGAACAACTATACTCTATCCTACAAGATCGCACCAGAGGACCAAAATACGCCGATGCTTTCTTTGTTGCCGTACGTCAAATCTTCGCCGATACAATCGAAAAATTTCGCCGAGAACAAGATAAAATTTTCGCCGTTAATGAAATTAATCGCCGAGATGATTACGAAAAGGCGATCGCCCAAATTAACGAATTTAAAAATAAATTCGGCATCTCCAAAAAAGATAAAATGGAGCAATACTCTAACCAAGCTTTACAGGGTTTAGAAGGTAATCTCATCGCCATCATTCAACGCAAAACCAGAGCCGCAGGACTACAAGTAATCGAAAAACTACTAGAACATCTAGATCAGCTAGAAACCAGGTTTAAACGTTGGCAACAAAAACTGATCATCCTGCGGGATATCTTTGACCAAAAAAGTAACAATCAAGCAGATAGAGCCGATGCTCTAGTCATTAACGGCATTAAACTTTACGATCGCCGAGAATTAAATGAACTCTATGATGACCTCCTCGAAAAACTAGCGGGAACAACATCAGGAACAAAAACCCTTAGAGAAATAGGCTTAGACTCAGTCTGCAACACCATGTCTGGTCAGATTTTGCCCAAACTTAGCCCCATTTGGCTAGAAAATCGCGCCAATAACCAAATTATGCGTCTCTTCGACCTCGCGAGTATCCCGGAGCTCAAAGACGAAGACGTAGAAGAAATCATCTTTACTGAAGCGAAAACACGTATTGAAACCGCACCAGAAAATAGCCGTCTCAAAACCGACTTAGCAGCTTGCGATCGCCTCTTAAAAATCTATAACGACGACGTAGTCATTAGAAATAACCTCAGAATCGCCTACAACCAATCTAACCCCCTCATCAGTTTAAGTAAAAGCATTATGCAAGGACAAGACGCAGGATTTGTCCCCGCTATTAACGAAAACGTCGCCATTGTAGGAGGAGCAAATACCACAGATATTGGCGCCCAAAAAATTCTGCCAATCCTACGAGAATTCATCCCCAACAAAGACGATATCAAACCCCTAGGAGAATTAGAGCGTCATCGGATTGTTTTCGTTCAAGAAATCGGCGGTTTCTCCCTACGTTGTATCGAAGGAATGAAAGAATTACGTCAATCCTATCTAGATTGGAAAGGTCAATACATCATCGCTAAACGCGCACAACAAGAAGGAAAAAGCCGAGACCTCCCCATACCAGTACACATAGTTAAAAATCCCCCTTTTTGGGATATCTTTCCCGAAGACGACTCTATCTTTAAACTCGTTGTCTTAACTCGTGCTTTAAAAATACTCCGAGAAGATCTTAATCAAAAAACCAAAGAACCCATCATCCGCTATAGTAAACAAACCGTCATTGGTCCACAAAACGTAGATTTAGCCTCCACTTGGGCTGAAGTTATCGCTGTCTTAGAAGTCAAAACCTGTCGCGAAGATCGCCTAGAAATTGAACAACAACTCAACCAAAAATTCACCCAATCGGAAACCGATAGCCAAAAACAAGCTCTCTATCTAGAATTATTAGCTTATTTAGAACAAAGAGCCACAGACTTAAGCAAACAAGGAGGTAAAGACAGTCCCGAATACAAACGAGAAGCACAAATTATCCAAGAAGAAATCCTCGCCCGTAAATTAAATACCGGAGCAACCCTACCTAGTCCTATTCCCGTAGTTAAACCAGATCCAGTCCCCGTCACCCCCAACGGAGTGACTACCCCCACCCGTACCCACATTTTTTGCACCAAATGTGGACAGCAAAACCCTATTGACGCTAATTTCTGTTTTAAATGTGGTAATAAACTCAAATGAATCAACCAACCCGTTACCCCGTGCTTACAGTAGCTGTAGATTTATTAGAAGACTATACCAGCTGGTTACTATCGAGAATCAAAGATAATCAGGGTACCCAAGTGACTACGCTCAACGCCGAAATGGCGATGTTAGCCTCGGAAAATAACCAATTAGCCCAAATCATCACCGCAAGCGAGTTAGTCATTCCCGATGGCGCCGGTATCACTATCTATCTACGTCTTCGGGGTTATCGACAAACCCGCTGTCCGGGAATAGAATTGGCTAGCTCTATTTTAGCCACTTGGTCAGAAACCATTGGTACGGGTGTAATCGCCTTTTATGGTGGTCAACCGGGAATCGCTGCTCAAGCTGCTCAAAATTGGGTTAGTCAAGATCCCAACCTCCAAATTATCACCAATCACGGTTATCTCAATCCCGAAGAACTTCAACAATGGCAAAGGATTCTTGCTGCTACCCAACCTAAATTAATTCTCGTTGGTTTAGGTGTTCCTCGTCAGGAAATCTGGATTCAAGAAAATCGTAACCTTTGTCCTAATGCTACTTGGATTGGTGTTGGTGGTAGTTTTGATATTTGGGCAGGAGCAAAATCCCGCGCTCCCGCATGGTTTAGACAGTATAATCTAGAATGGCTCTATCGACTCTATCAAGAGCCTTGGCGTTGGCGACGGATGCTCGCTTTACCCCGCTTTTTTTTCCGTAGCCTTCTGTCTTATATCTAAACAAAAAAGCCCTGACCCAGGGCTTATCATCCTCATCTTTTTGATTAATCTATGCGCTCTAATTGCCAGAGAATTTGATTACCTTCTCGGCGAACCCGTGATACAACCCAATTACGCCACGGCCAATGATCACCTCGGCTAGTTACCGCACTAGCATTGACATCCATTAAGTCTGCTAATTCAGAACTACTGATTAAATAACCTTTGTTAGCTATTTCATCAGCAATTCTTAAGGTATCTATTAAGTTATTCAGTTGCTCAACTCTTATTTCACGGGGTACTTGTAACTCCTCTACATTATTGTTAGATAATTCCATCATGTTTGTTTCTGAACTCAAACTCATTTAATCAACTGCTATATATTTAGGGTAAACAATTTGCTATCTAAACACAAAAGATTTAATTATGTCCTTAGATAATTACAAGCTAATCAAGATGAAAAATTATCTCGATTTACTTAGTATAGCTATAGTATCCCTAACAAATCTAGAATCAAAAACTTTAGAACAAGCCGCAAAGGCTTGTCAAGTAGCCTTAAATGAAGAGAATTTACGCATATTTGCCGAAATTATTACCAATATCGCTCAACAACATCCAGAATTAATCCGTCACGCTGTTACTCTCTGGGAAAATCTCCCTAGTCAACAACAATTACCCTCTCAAATTATTTTATTAGCTGACTATTTAGACCGATTTTCGAGAAAATGTCCATCGGCTAACAATCAACAATTAGAGCAATTGGGGCTTAAACTGTTAATTGACTTACTATTTTATAGTACTGATCATGGCAGCGATCGCCTCTGGTCTGTTATAGAATCCTAACTTTATGCTATTTAAACGTTATACACCCCCAACCTGTACCCTCAAAATTTTTAGCACTAAACTTACTCTATTACCTTGGTTAGCAAAACTTTCCCCCGATCACCTTAGTTTTGAATTGAATATAGATGATCCTCGATTACCGGCAAACGAACAAGTAACTATTCGAGGAGATTATCAACAATTAAAACTTTTAGCAACCACGATTGATGAATATCTCCAACAGTTTTTACAATCTTCTCCTTTAACAACCGCCAATTTACTCGAACATTCCCTGATTCTTGGCGAGATCTTCCCTCAACCAAAAATTAAGCTCAATACTTCCCAATTATTCGATTTAAGTAATGCTCTAGCACAATGTCAAAGAGAAATTAACCAAATAAATCGCCAGAAATCCTCAAAAAAACCTAAAATTAGTCTAATTGCTGGAATATCAGCAGTAAGCTTCTTAATAATCTTTAAGGTAATCTCTTCTCAATCAACAGTAAAAACCACAACAGATCCCCTAATCACCCCCACAACTATCTCAGATTCCCAACAAGATAAAATGATTATCACCGTTGATGTTAATCCTCCACAATTAACTCCAAAACCTCAACCCCAATTACCCCCTGCTTGGGAAGATTATCAAAAAATACAGCCACCAGAAACTGTATCATCACCCTCACCTGATCACCAACCCTCTATACCCC
>CALGKL010000068.1 GCA_937930495.1 uncultured Gloeocapsa sp. | reverse complement strand
TAGTCTTAAAAAATAATCTGAGTTTAGGGATGTTATCTGCTTTTATCCTCTTATCCCAACGCTTTTTTGAACCCCTAAGACAATTCGCTGATAAGTTTACCATGTTCCAAGCGGGATTTACAGCGATTGAAAGAATTACCGAATTAATGAACGAACCGATCGAAATTCAAGATTTAGCTGGTCATCATCTCAAAAATTTACCACCAATAGAGCATCATTCTTCTAACCTAGGAGAAATTAGATTTGACCACGTTTGGTTTGGTTATAAACCTTCAGAATACGTTCTCAAGGATCTCAATTTTACCATTCATCCAGGGGAAAAAGTCGCTTTAGTAGGTCCTACTGGTGCGGGAAAAAGTTCCATTATTCGACTTTTGTGTCGTCTTTATGAACCAACTCGCGGTAGGATCTATCTAGATGGTATCGATATTAGAGAACTTCCCCAAGCAGAATTAAGACGTTATATCGGTGTCATTCTCCAGGAGAGTTTTATCTTCGCGGGTGATGTGAAAGAAAATATTGCTCTTGGTGAAGATTTTACCCCAGAAGAAATCGTTACCGCGGCTAAATTAACCAATATTGAACCCTTTATCCAACAACTTCCCAAAGGTTATGATACCCAATTGCGGGAAAGAGGTACTAACCTTTCAGGAGGACAGAAACAACTTCTTGCTTTTGCTAGGGTAGCGATTCGTAACCCTAGGGTGTTAGTTTTAGATGAGGCTACCTCTAGTCTAGACGTGGTGACAGAAAGACAGGTGCAATCAGCCTTAGATAAGTTATTATACAAACGTACAGCGATTATCATCGCCCATAGACTCTCTACTGTACGTGACGTGGATAAAATTTTAGTACTCAAAAAAGGAGAGATTATCGAATCTGGCAATCATGAGCAACTTTTAGCTCAAGGAGGATTATACGCTAATCTCTACCGTTTGCAGGAATTAGCTAGTTAGATCTAATTTGAGTCAACAACTCTTCTAGGGTAGTAGCTGGTTTTTGACAAGCTAAACCCTGACAAACTATCCCGAGGCTATTTTCGGGTAAATCAGATTGCAGTAAAAAGGTACTGGTAGGAAAATATTGGGGGACTAACTCTTCTAAAATGCTTGCTTTGGTTCGCACGCTGGTTGGGTATAAATACCAGTATAAACCGGTGACTAAACTCGGACAACTTTGAGGGTATTTGTGTAAAACATGACCAAAAGTGCTGAGAATTCCTTGTGCTTTATCCAGGTATTCTAGTTCATCGGTTAATAAACTTAGACGCACTAAGTTAGCGACAGCAACACCATTAGCTGAGGGGGTAGCGTTATCGTTATAACTACGCTCTCGTAAAGGTAGGGTATCAAGATCATCAGATCCATTGTTATAGTAACCTCCTCCTTCCTCACACCAAAACAGACGATCTAACTCTTGCTGTATGTTTAAAGCTGTAGTTAACCATTGGCTTTGTTTCGGGTTGGCCGCGTGTAGGTCTAATAATGCTTTAATAAAGAAGGTATAGTCTTCTGATTGAGCTAATACCGAGGGTTCACCATCGTAGTTTAAACGGTAAAAACGTCCTTCAACCCATTGATTATTGAGGATAAATTGGGTAGCATCGATAGCTAGTTCCCAATAACTAGGTTCAGCAAAAACAGCATATGCTCTAGCTAAACCCGAAATCATTAAGCTATTCCACGCGACGATCATTTTGGTATCGGTAACCGGGGGAATACGTCTTTCCCAACTGAGCAATTTCGCTTCCTGGTTATTCCGCGCTGGGGGAAATGAGGTTAATTCTTCCCGAGAACGTCCATAACGAACTAGAAATAGTTGATCGAGGATTTGTTCTAGGTTGGTAGATAACTGATGATTATGGCGTCTTTGTAAGACATTTTTTCCTTCAAAGTTACCCTCAGGGGAGACGGTGAATTCGGTAGTCAATTGTTTAAGTTCATAACCACTGAGAAGGTTTTGTAATTCTTCATAACTCCAAACGTAGAAAGCTCCTTCTTCTGGCTCTTTGGCTTCGGGATTGGGGAAACTATCCGCGTCCTGAGCGGCGTAAAAATAACCCTCTGGTGCGGTCATTTCTCGTTTCAACCATTCTCCCGTTAGGGCGATCGCTCTCTGGAAAGAGGGTTCTTGAGCACCTGCACTCCAGAGGTTCGCCAGGTATTCCACAATTAACCCGTTGTCATAGAGCATTTTCTCAAAGTGGGGAACGGTCCATGTAGCGTCTACAGTATAACGGTGAAATCCTCCGGCTACGTGGTCAAAGATACCTCCTAAGGCTAAGTCTTTCCCCCTTTGAATGGCTATATCCTCTTTTTGATAACGAGAGTTGAATTCTAGCTTACTTCCTCTGAGGGCTAAATCTGCGTAGGGAATCATGGGAAAACTCGGACTACCTAGTGTATTACGGGCGATAACCCCTAGGTTGGTTTCTATGCCTTTAGCTAATAATTCTTTGGTAATTAATTCCGTAGGATCGGTTACAGTAATCAGATTAGCTTGTTCTAAACCTCCTTTGATTTGCGCTTTGATTCCGTTGAGTTTTTCCTTTTCTTGGTCGTAGAAGCGACGTAAGGAGGATAAGACGTCTAAAAAACCTGGACGTCCGTAACGTGGCTCTACGGGAAAATAAGTACCACCATAGAAGGGAATTAGATCATCAGGAGTCAGGAAAATATTCAGAGGCCAACCCCCTTGCCCTGTAATCATTTGTAGCGCTTGCATGTAGATACTATCTAGATCGGGTCTTTCCTCTCTATCTACTTTTATGGGGAGAAAGTTAGCGTTGAGATAGTCGGCGATCGCCTGATTAGAGAAAGCTTCCCCTTCCATCACTGTACACCAGT
>CALGKL010000067.1 GCA_937930495.1 uncultured Gloeocapsa sp. | reverse complement strand
GTCTTAAATTTAATCAATACCTATCTGAAATCACCAACTATTATTGCCGAAGTTTTAGAAGAAGAAAAACATAAACTAGAAGAATGGAAAAGGGATTTAACAGCTAAAAATCAAGAAATAACCCAAACTAAATTAGAATTAGAAACCAGATTAGAACAGTTACAACAATTAGAAGAAAAATTAAAAAAAATGATTAAACAACAAGAAAATTAAAATCCTAAATAATTACTACATGCTATTGCTTATCCTAGATTAGGTAGAGCAAAAGCGCTCGCTCCAACAGTAAGAATATATTAATATAGTATTCTTGTATAACAATTCCGGTATAAAGAGGAGGTTGGTCAGGAATTTTATGATCTTAACTTGACTTTAGTCTAAATTTAGATCTACAATAAGAGTCTGTGCATAAATTTCGCTTAAAAATATTTTAGCTACTTTGATGACTTACGCAATTATTGAAACAGGCGGCAAACAACTGCGCGTAGAGCCAGGGCGCTTCTATGATCTAGAATTACTTCATGTAGAGCCCGAAACTGACTATACCATAGACAAAGTTCTCTTAGTCCAAAATGCAGATGATATCCGTATAGGTCAACCCTACGTAGAGGGAGCTACCGTAGAAGGAACAGTGTTAGAGCATAGACGAGGACGTAAAGTGCTAGTCTATAAAATGAAACCCAAGAAAAAAACCCGCAAAAAACGCGGACATCGTCAAGAAATAACTCGTCTGATGATTAATTCGATCAGTATTAATGGAGAAGTGATCGCTAATCACAGAGAAACAGAAGTAGAACAAACCCCTCAAGAAACCGTAATAGGCTAAATTAGGAGTAAAAATGGCTCATAAGAAAGGAACAGGAAGTACACGCAACGGACGGGATTCTAACTCTAAAAGACTAGGTGTAAAACGCTATGGTGGTCAAGTAGTGACCGCTGGAAGCATTTTAGTAAGACAACGAGGTACTAAATTTCATCCCGGTAAAAACGTTGGTCGCGGTGGAGATGATACCCTCTTCGCTCTCGTGGATGGGGTAGTAACATTTGAATATAAAGATAGAAAACGCCAAAAAATTAGCGTCTATCCCCAAGAAGCAGCAGTCTAGGGATAAGAAAGAGTTAGAGAGAATAGGGGAATTGAGAATTCAGAATTGCTCAAGATGTATTAATTAAATTATACATTCACTCTTTCGAGATTCTCTAGCCCCTACCTTTTGACCTTAGCCAAAATAAGATCAACCAACATCTTTAACTCTGGTAATTTTAATAAATGAGCGATCGCCAGAAAGACGCTAACAGATACCAGACTAGAAAAGAGTACAGTGAGTAACAATAACCAAAAACCCTCACTCCCCCAAAGACTTTGTAAACCTTGATTGGTTAACCAACCGAATAAACCCCCGCCACAGGTTGCACCAAACAAACCGAAGAGCGTCATACCCCAACTTCCCAAAGGTAAACCAGAAAGACGACGATCTAAAATTAATAAAAACACGATCATCGATACTAGATTAACCCCTACGGTAGCTAAAACTATTCCCGGAATCCCCAACTTCTTAACCAACAAATAATCCAAGACAACATTTAAAAAAATATTCCCTAAACTAATCCGAAAAGGAGTTTCTCCATCTCCCAAAGCGTAGAAGACTCTCACCAAAACATCCCTTCCTAGATAAAAAAACATCCCCAAACCATAGACCATCAATACTGGAGCAACCAACGCCGAAGCATCTACCCCAAAAGCGTATCTCTGGTAGATTAACTGTACAATCGGGAAAGATAGAGAGACAAAAATAGCTGTTAAAGGTAACATCGTCAAAGCGGTTAAAATTAAACCCTGACGGATACGAGTTTTTAACTCCTCCCGACTTTCAGGTGCGCTTAAACGGGATAATCTTGGTAACAGAGGGACTAAAATCATGTTGGAAATAATCCCCAAAGGAGTAAGCACGATAAAATTAGCGTAGCGCATCGCCGCAGCCGCACCCTCTAGATAGGAAGCAAAAAATAAATCGGTATAAACATTAATATGTAAAGCACCAGAGGATAAAGTCGCTGGAATCATTACCCTTAAAACCTCTGTAACCCCGGGTACACGCCAATTAAAATTTAACCTGAATCTCCCCATACCCGCTTTTAATTGAGCGAATAATTGAGCCAACCACTGTAAAATACCCCCTAGTAAAGTTCCACCTGCTAAAACAAAACTTCCCAATTGCAAGTATTCCGGTGCGTTGACTGATTCCCCTAATCGCCAAAATAAATAACTTACTCCTAAAACAATAGTTACACTAGAAAATAAAGGACTAATACTCGGTAACCAATATTCCTCAGCAGCATTGAGAGTACCAAACCCAATCCCAATTAACCCCGCTAATAAAGCTAAAGGAGACATAATCCTTAACTGTTGAATCGCCATCTCTCTTACCGTTTGCGTCAAACCAGGAGCGAGTAAATCGATCAACAGGGGTGCGGCGATCGCTAAAATCACTGTCACTAACAACAAACAACAACTCACCAAAGTGGTTACCGTCTCCACCAGCGGACCCGCACAGGAGCGCTCTTTTTTAGCTAAAACACTCAACAAAGCACTATGAAACGGTCCATTAATCCCACCCAATAAAATCAGCAAAAATCCTGGAATTACGTAAGCATAAGCATAAGCGTTAACGATGGGACCTACTCCAAAAGCTGCAGCTACTAGTTGTTCTCTAACTAAGCCAAATACTTTACTAATCAGAGTTGCTAAGGCGACTATTCCCGCTATACCTGCAAAGGAGGTTTTTTTGGTCATCTATCAATATCTTTTTCATTCTAAGTGCTGACTATTATTTTGCCATTGACTAGAGCAATTAAACGCAATTTCAAGGGACCTGAGGTATAAGCGTCCTCACTAATCAGGGCTTTAATTTCATCTGGTGTCTGTTTAGACTTACTTACCGCTTCTAAAAAATTAACCAGAGTATTAATCCTACCGTCTTCTACTTGGATATCTCCTAAAATACCCGCTCGACGAGCGCGAAATTCTGAAGCTGCTAATAACCAATCGATTCTAGCTTGTATTTGTTCTTCCTCGACTTTTTTCCCTTCCAGGGATACCGAGGCTAATTCTTCGTCTTGGCTAAACACTTTTTGATTAATCGCTACATCAGCAAATACCCTAACTTCTTTTTCCCCGACCACGTAATTACCCGCTGAGAGGATTCTCACTATATATTCTTGACCATCACTAAGTTGTTGAGCTAATTGCTCTACTTGGGATTTAGTAATTTGTACCAGACGTTGATTAGATTGAGTCTCAGGAGTAGGGTTTAAAGCTTTAATCGCACTTTGATTGGCTTCCCTGAGTAGGTGGTTAATTGCTTCTGTTACTGCTTCTGGTTCGAGAATTTGCACTAGATTAAAAGCGAGAACTTGTCCTCTGACTATGGCTATTTTTTGTTCTCTTAATTCTTGGTAGTTGCGATAGTATTCCTCTAAAACCGCTACTTCTCTATTTAAAAAGCGGATTTGATCCTCTAAAGAAGCTACTTGAACTTGTTGTCTGACTAATTCTTCGTTTTTAGCAGCGATCGCCCGATCTAACTCCCCAATGGTCTCATCTCTTTTGCTGATAATTATCTGTAGAGTCTCTTGTTGTTCTTGCAGTTTGTCAATTTCTGCTTGTTTATTGCCTAAAATTTGGTTTTGTTGGTTGATTTTTGCCCTTAATTCCTCAATTTGGCTTTTTAACTCTTCTCTTAACTGAGATAATTCTGCTTTTTCCTTTTGGAGTGATGTTACCTCCTCCTCTAATAATTTAGCTTGTTGGGTGACTAAGTCTAGTTGAATATTAGCTTCCTGATAATTGTGATTTAATTCAATTAAACGTTCTCTAATCGCTGTTTGTTCTCTTCTTGCTCTTTCTAATTCTTGTTCTACCTGTATTTTTTCATCTGCTACTCTATTTAATTCTGCCCTAGCTTGACGTTCTTGAGTCCTGATTTCGTCAATCATAAATACCCCCTGACGTAAGTTTTTACTCAGAGCGAATAAAATACTCAAAGTAGAAGCAGCGATTAATGTTCCCGTTAGTACGGTTACCACTACGGCGGTTTGACGTGGACGTAGATTAAATAGTCTCAGTCTCGCCTTACCCACTTTACTCCCTAGGCGATCGCCCAGGGCTGCAATTAGACCACCTAAGAGCAATACCGCTAAAATTAGGACAACTGCACTGGTGGTCATAATTTTGGGTTTAGGTAAATTGTTGACTCAGAATTACAGGGTTATGTACTGTAATTTTTTTCTTGTAGATTGAGATCATTTCTTCCTGTTTTAGTTCTCCTAATAACCTAGTTACGGTTACACGTGTTGAACCAATCGCTTCGGCGATCGCCTGGTGAGATAATTTAAGGTCTATTCTAATTCCTTCGGGAGTTGGTAACCCAAAATCCCGACACAGAATTAACAAAAAGCTTACTAATCTTGAACCCATATCTCGATGCGCTAGAGTTTCAATCATCATTTCTGTCTGTAATATTCTCGACGACAATCCCTGTAACATTAACATCGATAAATCAGGGTTATCTTTGAGAGACTGTTTAAAATGATCTATAGGAGCGCTCAACAATTCCACGGGGGTGAAAGCAACAGCATGATAAAACCGATCTGATTTTTCTCCCGTAATCAGAGATAAAACCCCAAAAATGCTGTTTTCTCTCAATAAAGCTACCGTTATTTCTTCTCCTGCTTCGTAAACACGGGATAATTTTACCGCTCCTTTTAATAAAAAATACACTCTTTCGGCGGGATCACCAGGGAAAAAAATAGTTTTACCGCGATCAAACGTTTCTACTACTGGTGGGTACAATCCTCCACCAATTTTTCGAAATACAGCAGCTAAAGATTTATCTTGATTCAGGGATAGTTCCATTCTATTTTTAATTACGATTAAAGCTTTAGGCTTATGAGTTTTAAAGCTAGAGATTTTACAATATCTCCTCTAGGGATTTGGTATTATTCAGTACTTTTTTGTTTAGATTTCTTTTATCTGTTATACTTAACTTCTAACCAAATCTTGCTTTATCTATATTTTATCAAGAAATTGTTCCAATAACTCTATGTTAAATCTCTCTGGCAAAAAAGCTTTAGTCACTGGAATCGCCAACAATCGCTCTATCGCTTGGGGTATCGCGCAACAATTAGCTCAAGCGGGAGCAGAATTAGGGGTAACTTATCTCCCCGATGAAAAAGGACGCTTTGAAAAAAAAGTTTTTGAATTGGTAGAGCCTCTCCATCCTACCCTCTTTCTTCCCTGTGATGTCCAAAATGAAGAGCAAGTCGAGGAACTTTTTGGCCAAATTGAACAAAATTGGGGTAAATTAGACATTCTCATCCACTGTCTAGCCTTTGCTCATAAAGACGACCTAACAGGAGATTTTAGCAATCTTTCTCGCCAAGGGTTTCAAACCGCTTTAGAAGTTAGCGCTTATTCTCTAACCCGTTTAGCTAAAGGTGCAAAAC
>CALGKL010000066.1 GCA_937930495.1 uncultured Gloeocapsa sp. | reverse complement strand
GCGCCTTCAACCGCTCGGCCATCTCTCCTGATGGGTCACGAATTGTCATTATAGCAGAGATAGACAATTTTTGGCAAGAACTAAATTAAATTAATTTTGTCGATGATCAATCCGATGCTCAATAATAACCCACTGAGGAAGTGAAAGTTAACCGCTAGGAATTTAGAGTTACTGACTAAATCTGGTTGAGAGTGATGTTTTCTGACGTGATTAACGAGTTGATAAGCTGAGGGTAAGCTAACAAAGGTCAATAACGTCCAGGGGGAGAAGACTTTGAGGATAACTAGAAGTACAATCAAGACAAAAACGCTAACGACTGAGAGGGTTAAAAGTTGGGCGCTATTGGCTGTACCTAGTCTCGCTACTGGCGATCGCTTTCCTGCGGCTAAATCGTCTTCTACTTGGTGAAAATGGGAACAAAAGAGAATGATCGAGGTGGTAATTCCAATAATTGTAGCCGCGGCTAAACCTAGGTAAGAAAAGCGTTGATTCTGGGAATATTCAGCAGCAGCGATCGCCAAAGGACCAAAACAGATAAAACAGATAATTTCTCCTAATCCTTGATAACCGAGACGAAAAGGAGGACCTTGATAGGTATAGCCTAATAGACAACATAAAATAACTATGCCCAAAACTACCCAATCTCGTAACCAGTAGCTAATCAGGATAATTCCGAATATACCTAAACCTAAGAAAGCGTTACTCACCCAAAAAACCAAAGCTTGACTACCTGTAAGGTTAACTACTGAATGGGCTTTGCGTTTATCTATACCTGTATCGGCGTCAAATACGTCGTTACTGAGGTTTAACCAAGCGATAATGGCGATCGCCGCACCGATAAAGGTGCCATAGATTCCCCAATCGATTTGTTGACTAGAGGTATAGGCTACCGCTGTACCTACGGTAATGGGGATGACGGCAACGGTGTACATGGGTATTTTGATCGCTGCGTACCAGAGTTTTTGCTGAGGGTTTTTAAGTATTTCTGTTGTCATATTTTGCTTACTAGATTTTTAGCTCACATTCGAGGAGACGGGTTAAAAAATTAGTGGCCGTTTTCAAGCCATAAGCTGACTGCCAAGATGCTGCGGGAAAACAACCTCGGGGGGCTTCTAAACTGAAATCCCAATTATCGTAGTTATCAACTTGCCATTGATTATTGACTCGCCAACCTACGGCTTCTCCATATTTTTGAAAGGTTAGTACGTCTTGGGTTTGCAGGGTTGCTGCCGATCCTCCCACACTCAAGTATATCCCTAGTTGGACGCTGTAACCAAAGCGTTGCTCACTATTATTTAACCAGAGGCGATCGATTACTCGGAGAGCATCACAGGAAATTTGTTTGATATCTACTGGGGTGACATCATCCATGTCTTGATGTCCTGTGATAACTAAAATCAAGTTTTTTGTTTCTAAATCTGCTGCTTTAAACTGTTTTGCTGCTAATAATTCTTGTAGCTTTTGATATCTGTCTATATCTGTTACTAAGGTTAATCTATCTTCTAATTTTTTGATTCTTTCTTCGAGTTTTGCTATTTCTTTTATCTTTTCTTCTAACTTTTGGAGGCGATCGCCGTAATCAATTTCTGGTTCTGACATGAGTTTGAGGGTTAAGTTTTTTTTAGTTTATATCATAATTTTAAAGAATTGTAAATTCTTGGTAAGATGAGTAATTTTGCTCTCGTAAAACCCAAAGTAACTATGATAGATTTGGAGTTATCTAAATAAAGTTATTTGTTTAAATTTCTTAATAAAAAATGAAACATTATCACGACGAATGGATAGAAGAATGGTGTCAAGACAATGGTTGGACTGATTTATTTATAGAAAGAAGTTTGTATTGGGCTTTTCCGCCTGGGGCTGTTATGCCAGAACCAATACCAGTAAAAGTATTAAAATTAATTAAAGAACAAAAAGGTCTTTGTCAACAGGAAAGACTCTGGTTGATTTCAGCAGCAACAATCACCCTAATTACCGTATTAAGTAGTTTATTGGCTGCTTGTCCTCTTCCTTTAGTAATAGCTTTTGCTTTTAATGCCATTACCGTAGCACAACTTGAGCCGGAATTTGCTTAAGGGATAACCAGGGCGATGGGCTGCGGTTAGATTGGTTATCTACTTTGGTTTTTCTTGAAAACAGGTAAGATACCTAGAGCGACTAAACTCCCTAAGATTGTTAAGGGTTCAGGTATTGGCTCTGGTTGAGGTATAATTTCTCCGTAGCCAAGGGTGCTAAAGGTAGCGGCATAGGAAAGAGTGGGATTGTTAGCGTTAGGGTTGCGATAACTAGCTTCGATTAAGTCTAATCCCTGTGGACTAATGGGAATCAAAGCTACTCCGTTACTATCTACGGGAATTTCGTTACCCTGATATTCTACTAACGGGTTAGTAATTAAGGAGTTATTGAAGAAAACCCTAATCGGTAAAGTATCCCCTGGGGTTAAGTTAAAAGGACTAGACTGGGGTCTAATCTCTAAGGTTTGCTCAAAAGATCGACTAATGGGAAAATCTTCATTAAATATCCCTGTGGCGTATTTGAGATATTGACCTGTATTTTCAAAACCGATTTCTGCTGCTTCTTCGGGTGTTAGGTTATCGTAGCTACCGTCGGGATTTTCTCGCCAAAATCCATTGTCATAGGTACCACTATAAGCAGCAGCAGGTGTTGTTGTATCTACAAATAAACGACCATTGGTAAATGTGGTGGTGCTATGAA
>CALGKL010000065.1 GCA_937930495.1 uncultured Gloeocapsa sp. | reverse complement strand
ATCTTTCCACCAAAGGATAAATCAGAAAATGTTTACTAATCTGGTGAGTTAATAAAGGAATAATAATCAACAATAAAAAGAATTTAACCGAGATGTAAGTTTTATAACGAGAACGCCGAAATTTATTTAATATTTGTTCCTCTGTCTCTTCTGATTGAGGATCGATTTGTTGTTTAATATTTTTTAAGGTCGTTAAAAATGAACGGGGTAAAATACTAGTTTCATTAACCTTAGATTTGGCCTGAGGATTGATTAAAGGTAAAGTCTTGTTAAGCTCAAGGGGAGATGAATCACGATAACGGAAGAGATAATGATCAATTAGTTTGAGTTTTTCTAAAACCTCCTGATATTCAGGAGCGGTTTTATCTTTGGTAATCTGATAAAAAGCTTGACTCATCTGAAATTCATTGAGACGAACTTGAGCTAGGTTTAAATGATGCTTAATCTCGTTCTCAAAATAACGCAATACACTCTCGCTATAATTAAGAGAATTAGCCGAAACTTTTTTCCCATTAAAATGATCAGATTCAATGGCTTTAACGATTAAAATAGACTGATAAGCTTCTTCTAAAGCTCGATAGGGTTTATTGCTAAACCATTTTCTAGTATTTTGCACAACATCTGGGAATTTCATAGAAATCAATTATTGAACAATGTCTCATTCAAGTCTGTGGATTAATGGCACAAGTCGCAGTGGTAAAACTACACGCTTAATCAAAGAATTCCAAAATTGGGTAAGAGGGAAACTAGGTTATGATTCTAGCAAAAACTCAGTAAACCGTCGTTTAAAACCTTTGACTGCTACTGTGTTGGTATTTACTGCTAATGGTCAACGACGTAATCATCTCGAAGAACACCTCGCCAACGCGGTAGAGGGAAGTTACCCTATACTGTGTCAAACACCCTTGGGTTTTATTCGCCGAGAAGTAACCTTGTTTTTACCATTATTGCTACACAAGGTTAAAGCTCAATACCCTTTAATGCTTCGTCCTGAAACCGAACAAGACTTAGCGACTAAATTATGGCGTCCTTATTTGAGTTTAGAGCAAAATCAACCGATGGGAGGAGAAACTCGTCTGGTACGTCGTTTATTGGATTTACTCCAATTAGCAGGAGCTAGTTGTACACCCCTAGAAAGAATTCCCCAATTGCTGAAAAATGGCTTAGACACCCCTGTAATGATTGAACCAGATTTAATTGGTAAATTGTTACTAGATTGGCGTCAGTGGTGTTTAGAAAGAGGATTATTAACCTATGGGTTAATCTATGATTTATATTGGTCTGGTTTGTTACCCCATCAGGATTATCGTCAAAGCTTGCTTAAACGTTATGAGATGATTTTTGCTGATGATTTGGATGATTATCCGGCGATCGCCGGGGATTTGTTAGAATTTTGGCTAGAGGCAGAGCGACCAGGTGTTTTTACCTATAACCCCCATGGTCAAATCAGAGAGGGATTAAACGCCGATCCCCAATATTTAGAAGGTTTGAGTCAGCGTTGTCGCCAAGAAAACCTCCAGAGGACTTTTCCCTATGAAATTATTTCTCTCCAAGATAAAAATCAGCCCCTAGAGTCTAACCGTTGGCGATTAATACAGACGACCACCAGAGCAGAATTATTACGCCAAGTTAGTCAAGTAATTATCGAAAAAGTAACTATCGAAGGAATAAAACCAGGAGAGATCGCGATTATTGCACCAGGTTTAGACGAAATAGCCCGTTATACCCTGATCGAGATTTTAACCCATCAGGGTATTGCCATTGAACCTCTCAACGAACAACGTCCCCTGATTAGTTCTCCCCTAGTACGTGCTTTATTAACTCTATTAGCTCTAATCTATCCCCATTTAGGCGCTTTCATTACTCCAGAAGCGATCGCCGAGATGTTAGTAGTGATGAGTCCGAGTATAGATCCAGTCAGAGCCGGTTTACTCGCTGATTACTGTTATCAAATAGATCAAGAACATCCCAATCTACTGGCAGTATACACTTTTCCCCGATGGGATCGCATCGGTGCGCGGGCAACCTATGCTTATGAAAATCTCAGCAGTTGGATTAGTGAACAAAAACAAAGAGTCCACAAGGAAAACCTTAACCCAGTTAAAGTAATTAATCAAGCTATACAAAAGTTTTTCGGTTCGACACCAGAGCTTAACTATGCCAAACTAGCAGTATTAAGGGAATTTGTTGAGACAGCGCAACATTATTGGGAATTACAAATCCGTTTGGGGGAAAATCAAGTTACAAGCGAAATTCTGATTGATTTTCTCAAGCTTTTACGGAGTGAGATTATCGCTGCTAATCCCTATCCCCTCCTACCCCTTAGTGATTCTCAGGGAAAAATAACCCTAGCGACAATTTTTCAATATCGCACCTTAGGAAGTGAACACCCTTGGCAATTTTGGTTAGATATCGGTTCTTCTCTGTGGAGTAAAGGTGGTACAGCTATGTTATGGTGTGCGCCTTTATTTTGGCGCTCAAGACGAGATACGCCCAAAGTCTGGACCATGGAAGAGGAGTCAATCCTAGAGTCTAA
>CALGKL010000064.1 GCA_937930495.1 uncultured Gloeocapsa sp. | reverse complement strand
TGCCGTTAGAGGTGGAGATAATGGCGATACCGATACCGCCGAGTACTCTAGGCATTTCTTTGCGGTTAGTGTAAACGCGTAAACCGGGTTTACTAACGCGCTTGATTTTTCTGATGGTGGGTTTACCTGTTTTTTTGATATAGCGTAGGGAGATGACTAGGTGTTTTTTGATGCCTTCTCCTACTTCGGCGTAGTCTTCGATGAAACCTTCTTCTTTGAGTACTTGAGCAATACTACGAGTCATTCTCGTCGTCGGGACACAAGTAGTTTCTTGCTTGACTAAGGTAGCATTACGAATACGGGTTAACATATCCGAGATAGTGTCGTTGGTTGCCATTATTGCGTTGTTTCTCTCCTGGAACGAGCATTTAGTTATTACGGAAGGGCATTCCCATGGCTGCGAGGAGGGCGCGACCTTCTTCGTCGGTGTTGGCGGTGGTAATGATGGAGATATCCATACCCCTGATTTGGTCGATGCTATCGTAATCAATTTCGGGGAAGATCAGTTGTTCTTTGACTCCGAGGCTATAGTTACCGTGTCCGTCAAAGCTTTTGGGGCTAATACCGCGGAAGTCTCGAATACGTGGTAAAGCTAGATTGATCAGACGTTCAAGAAAGGAATACATTTTATCGGAGCGGAGGGTCACCATAACGCCTACGGGCATACCTTTACGGATTTTGAAGCCGGCGATCGCTTTTTTGGCTCTGGTAACTACAGGTTTTTGTCCTGTGATTACGGCCAATTCTTTGAGGGAGGATTCGAGGGCTTTAGCGTTTTGGGAGGCTTCTCCTAGACCCCTATTCACCGTTACTTTGCTGACTTTAGGGATTTGGTGGATATTGGTGTAACCGAATTGTTCTTTGAGTTTGGGGACAATAATGGTGTTATATTGTTCCTGTAGTTTTGTTGTCATAGTTTTGTTCCTGTTTAATTTCCTGGGCTTGGTCAGGAATGGGGTTTTTAGTCGATGATTTCACCTGTTTTTTTCAATTTACGGACTTTGCGTCCGTCTTCGGTGAAGACATAGGAGATACGGCTAGCTACTTTTTCTTTTTGGGAGTAGAGCATTACCTTACAGCTATGAATTGGTGCTTCATAGGTAGTAATTTGTCCCGATTCTCCTTCTTGTCTGGGTTTAACGTGTTTGGTTCTGATGTTAACGCCTTTAACGATTACGGTGCTGGTTTGGGGAAAAGCTCGGAGGATTTCGCCTACTTTGCCTTTATCTTTCCCTGAGATTACCTGTACTGTATCGCCTTTTTTGACGTGCATTTTTTGGAATCTTGGTTGTGTTTTTTTGGGCATTAGAGCACCTCGGGAGCGAGAGAGATGATTTTGGTAAAGTTTTTATCCCGTAGTTCTCTGGCTACGGGTCCAAAGACGCGGGTACCACGAGGGTTACCGTCGGCGTTGATAATTACGGCGGCGTTATCGTCAAAGCGAATGCTCATACCGCTATCCCGGCGTAGGGATTGTTTGGTCCGAACGATTACTGCTCTGACTACGTCGGATTTTTTAACTGCCATGTTGGGGAGGGCGTCTTTAACGACGGCGATAATGACATCACCGATCCCCCCATAGGTAGTATTTCCTGTGCTGAGGACCCTCAGACACATGAGTTTACGGGCGCCGCTGTTATCGGCTACATTGAGATAGGTTTGTTGTTGAATCATGGTAGTTAACTGCTTTGGCTATTGATAATTTCACTAACTATCCAACGCTTAGTTTTGCTCAAGGGGCGTGTTTCGACGATCCGCACGCGATCGCCTTCTTGACAGCGATTGTCTTCGTCGTGGGCTTTAAAGCGACGGGTTTTCACGATTGTTTTCCCGTATTTGGGATGGGGTGAGCGGTTTTCTACGGCAACCACTACGGTTTTATCCATTTTGTTGCTAACTACTGTACCTACTCTTTCTTTGACGGCCATAGGAGTTTATTTTTCTGTTAGAGATTGATTGATTTTGAGTTGACGTTCTCTTTCTATGGTCAATAATTGACCGAGATAGTGACGCTTGTGTTTAAACAGATGGGTTTTTTCGAGACGTCCTGTTGCTTGTTCGACGCGCAGATTAAATAATTCTCGTTTAACTTGAACTATAGCCTCTGCTATTTCGGCGTCTGACATTTTTCTGACGTCGGCTATTTTGGACATGGCCATAATTTAGCCTTCCTCCTGATCACGAGTAATAAATTTAACTTTGATGGGGAGTTTTTGGGCGGCTAGACGCATAGCTTCAGCGGCGATCGCTTCGGATACTCCCCCGATTTCAAAGAGGATGCGACCGGGTTTTACCACTGCTACCCAGTATTCTGGAGAGCCTTTTCCTGAACCCATCCTGGTTTCGGCTGCTCGCATGGTTACCGGTTTATCTGGGAAGATCCGAATCCAGATTTTACCTCCCCGTTTGATGTAGCGTGTCATGGCACGCCTTGCCGATTCAATCTGACGAGAGGTAATCCAACAGGGTTCTGTGGCTTGGAGGGCGAATTCTCCGAAGTTGATAGTACTACCTCTGTAAGCCAGACCTTTCATACGTCCGCGTTGCTGTTTGCGGTATTTTGTTCTTCTTGGGCTTAACATAGTTATTCTTGACTGTCTTGAGAACGATCTTCAAACTGCTGACGGCGTTTTTTCCGTTTAGGTTGTGCGGTATTGATGGCGTTTAACAATTCCTCTTGTCCTGGAATGATTTCACCTTTAAAGATCCAGACTTTAATACCGAGGATGCCGTAGATGGTGGCTGCGGTACGATAGGCGTAGTCTATATCGGCTCTGAGGGTATGGAGAGGTACTCTACCTTCTCTAACCCATTCAGTGCGAGCGATTTCAGCGCCGTTGAGACGACCGCTGATGGAGACTTTGATGCCTTTGACTTCGGCTTTTTGGGCTCTTTGAATAGCTTGGCGTACCACTCGACGGAAGGAGACCCGAC
>CALGKL010000063.1 GCA_937930495.1 uncultured Gloeocapsa sp. | reverse complement strand
GTTGGGTACTCTCTGGAGTCATCTTTTCTTCTCCCACAGGAGAATCGGGGATGAGCTCTTGTTGGGTACTTTCTGGAGTTATCTTTTCTTCTCCCACAGGAGAATCGGGGATGAGCTCTTGTTGGGTAATATTGGAGGTTATTTGTTCCTTAGGAAGAGAAAGATCGGGAGTAGTGGTCAATGCTGAAGATTCTGGTAGAGGATCGCTTTCCTCAAAAATACTTTTCAGTGCATTTGCAGTCAAGAAATAGTATCCCGCGACTTTGTGATTAACTTTTTTGCTTTGCGCACCGTATTCTTGAGCTTTTTTAGCTAAAAATTTTTCAGCGGTTGTTGCAGAAAGATTAGCTTTAACAGCTAAATCAATGGGGGTTAGATATCCCTGATGTTCTTTGATTAAAGCGTAAAAGAAAGGATCTACTTGTTGACATTGTTGTTGCCAACGATAACTTTGCCATAGATTCAAAAGCGTCAGAAAGCCAAATAACAACAATAAATATAGCCACGCTTTTAAGACTAGGACAACAATTAAAGCAATAGGTAGGATTAGAACTAAGGCGCTAGAAACACCTTGATTAAGTACTTTGCCAGTCATATTTTCTGGTTATGAATTAATTCGATAGTAATCGAGAACATTAATACTATTGCTCGATAACCAATGATTTAGATCAAATAATAGTTTATGCTTTATTGAGTCTATTTGTTAAGTTTAATTTATTTAAAACGGCTTCACGAGCTTTGAGAGCTAGAGAATCATCAAGTTTTGTTAAGGTAATTTCTTCTTGATATTTTTCTCTGAGGGCGGTTTGAATCAACCAATCAGCAATGAAGGGATTTTTGGGCAAAAGTGGTCCATGAGCATAGGTAGCGATCGCTCGACGGTAAAAAGCGCCTTCTAAACCATCTTCTCCATTATTACCGTAACCTTTGATCACTTGACCCAGGGGTTGGACATTACCCAAATAAGTACGTCCACCGTGATTTTCAAAGCCAATGACTAGGGGGGTATCTCCCCAGAGGGTGGTCAATTCTGCTGCTAGGGGAGATGCTGTTATGGTAAAGACGATATTACCGATACAACGAGGGGTATTTGCTCCTGGGTGTTTACTGGTTAAATCTAATAACCCTAAACCTGGGATTGTGTCGCCTAATTTGGGTTCGTAATAATGTCCGAGGAGTTGGGGGGAACCACAGGTAAATACTCCTGGTGTACCTTGTTCTAGTTTAGCACCTAGGGCATGGGCTTTAGCTCCCTGTAAATCACTCATAACGATCGCCTGTTGTCTATCTTGGGCTCCCCCACCGACGATTAAATCTACTTGTTGGTAGGTTTCGGGGGGTTGTTGTTGGTCTAAATTAATGAGAGATACGTGGATATTGCGCCATTGACAACGACGTTGTAGACAGATAACGTTACCGCGATCGCCGTAGGTACTCATCAGGGTAGGATAAAGCCAACCTATGGTCAATTCTAGTTGTTTCACTAATCTCCTCTAAAGAAACGACGAATCCGATTAATAATGTTATCGTGCATCCCCATAAGATCTAGGATGGGGACCTTTTCTCCTTCTAAACGTCGTGCTATGTTACTAAAAGCTAGACCTGGTAGAGATTGTTTTTCAGCGAGAATCAGGGGTTCACCGCGATTACTAGAGATAATCACCCTTTCATCGTCTGGAATCAAGCCAATTAGGGGTATAGCGAGTATTTCCAGGATATCATCGGGGGACATCATATCGTTGACCTGTACCATTTGTGGTTTAAGGCGATTGATAATTAGTTGAATGCGTTTGATTCCATTGGCTTCTAATAAACCGATGACGCGATCGGCGTCTCTTACCGAAGCGACTTCAGGGGTTGAGACGACGAGTGCTTCTTTGGCTCCGGCGATCGCATTTTGGAAACCTTTTTCTATCCCTGCGGGACTATCTATGATAATATAATCGGCTAAATTGGTCAAATTACCGATTAATTCCCGCATTTGTTCGGGCGTAACCGCATCTTTGGTGCGATTTTGAGCCGCGGGTAACAAAAATAAGTTAGTTTGACGTTTATCTTTAACCAAAGCTTGTTCGAGACGACATTCTCCTTCAATTACTTCTACCGCTGTATAAACAATCCGATTTTCCAAGCCTAAAATCAGGTCTAAATTTCTTAAACCAAAATCTGCATCAACTAATATAACCTTGCGTCCTAAAGTAGCTAGAGTCATACCTAAATTAGCAGATACTGTGGTTTTACCTACGCCACCTTTTCCGGAAGTAATAACAATAATTCGGGTCATTTCTCTTCTGAGTTATCTAGGGTGTTTGTTTCTGAGTCTATCCAACTTTGGGTTTCTGGTACAAATATATGTGTTTTGGAGAATTTAACTGCTTTAGCGATACATATACCTTGTTTAGTAATATAAGCAACTTCTGGCTCTAATATATCTAGATGGGCATCTGGGGCTCTAGCCACTAGATCAGCGATCCTTAATTGAGTAGGATCCATCTTCAGAGCCATTATTCTTGCTCCTCGATTACCCTGGGCTCCTGCATGAGCTATCCCGCGCAATATTCCCCAGATGACGATATCTCCTTGGGCGATGACGGTACCTCCTGGGTTAAGATCTCCGATAATCACTACGTTACCGGGGTGACGTATTTCTACCCCTGAGCGTACGGTTGTTTCCAAGTATAGCGGTTCAGCTAGAGTAGGAGTAGGGGTTACCTCTGTACCTGTGAGAGATTGGGTGGGAAATTGTTGTTCTACGGAATAACCCGCTGTAGCTGCAGCTACAGCTGTCTGACGTCTGCTGGTACAAACCCATTTTAAGTT
>CALGKL010000062.1 GCA_937930495.1 uncultured Gloeocapsa sp. | reverse complement strand
AATTTAAGAAGTGCTGATTTAAGGGGTGCTTATTTAGAAGAGGCTAATTTAGAGGGAGCTAATTTAAGGGTTGCTTATTTAAAAGGAGCTAATTTAGAGGGTGATGATTTAAGGGGTGCTGATTTAAGGGGTGCTGATTTAAGGGGTGCTGATTTAAGAGATGCTGATTTAAGAGATGCTGATTTAAGAGATGCTGATTTAAGGGGTGCTGATTTAGAGGGTGCTGACTTAAAAAATACTAATTTAAACGAAAATACTCGTTTAGATGAGAAATGGCCTTTGGTTTGGAATATTCTTAACAATCCTACCTTCAATCCGGATTTAGAGGGTGCTGATTTAAAAGGTGCTAATTTACAGGGCGCTGATTTAGGGGGTGTTAACTTAAAGAATGCTAATTTAGAAGGTATTAATCTAAAGAATGCTAATTTAAAAGGCGCTGATTTAGAGAGAGCTAATTTAAGGATTGCTGATTTAGAGAGCGCTAATTTACAGGGCGCTAATTTAGACGCAGCTAATTTAGAGGGCGGTGATTTAAGGGGCGCTAATTTGGGGGGAGCTTATTTACAGGGAGCTAATTTAAGTCGTACTAATTTACAGGGAGCTAACTTAGAGAGCGCTAATTTATGGGGTGTTAATTTGGAGGGCGCTAATTTGGAGGGGGCTAATTTGGAGAAAGCTTATTTAAGGGTTGCTAATTTACGGGGCGCTAATTTACAGGGCGCTAATTTAAGGATTGCTGATTTAAGGGTTGTTTATTTAAACCAAAATACCCGTTTAGATGAGAAATGGCGTTTGGTTTGGGATATTGTTAATAATCCTACCCCCAATCGAGATTTAACGGGAGCTGATTTACGGTGCGCTAATTTAGAAGGTGCTGATTTAGAAGGTGCTAATTTAAAAAACGCTAATTTAGAGGGAGCTGATTTACGGTGCGCTAATTTAGAAGGTGCTGATTTAGAAGGTGCTAAATTAGAGGGAGCTGATTTAGAGGGAGCTTATTTAAACCAAAATAGCGGTTTAGACGAGGTTTAGAGGAGAAATGGCTGTTGGTTTAGGATATTGTTAATCATCCTACCCTCCTAGAATCGGTTAGGAGGGGATCGGGATTAATAAGCGTCTTGCAACTCGTAAAAATCAGGAGAGATATAATCTTTGCGCAAAGGCCAACCCACCCAATCTTCGGGCATTAAAATTCGCTTCAGATTCGGATGTCCTGAATAGATAATCCCATACATATCATAGCTTTCCCTTTCTTGCCAATCGGCTGCTCGCCAAATCCAATAAACCGAGGGAACTACGGGATTTTCTCTGGGTAAGAAAACCTTGATTCTGACTTCTTCTCTAGCTGAATCTTCCTCTGTTAGTTTCACTAGATGATAAAAACTAACTAATTCTTTACCCGCACCTAAATCATAAGCTCCTTGACATTGAAGATAGTTAAACCCTTGCTCATAAAGTGCTTGGGCGATGGGTAATAATAAGTCCGGGCTAACTTTAATTAATTCAATGCCAAGATGATCCGGTGGAAGTACTTCATATTCCCAGTTATTAGCACTTAACCAGCTACCAACTTTCCCAACTGGGGCTAATTCTGAACTATTCTCCGTCACGGTTAATTTCCTCCTGTTGGGGTTGTAGTAACTCCGAAGCTAGGGGTTGCTCTCCCTGGGTTAATTGTGGTGGTGTTTGTTGATTAATCCTTTGTAGATATTTACCAGTGAGAATTGGTTCTACTGGTTTCAAATTATGGGTGATACTGTAGTAACGATGGGTTTGTTCTGTTTTGCTCGCTCTTTCTTGGAGAGACTCATTAGCTACTTTTTTGCGTAGTTTGATAATAGCGTCGATAATCGCTTCAGGACGAGGAGGACACCCGGGTATATATACATCTACGGGAATCAGTTTATCTACTCCTCTGACGGCGGTAGGAGAATCGGCACTAAACATGCCACCTGTGATGGTACAAGCACCCATAGCAATCACGTATTTAGGTTCGGGCATTTCTTCATAGAGACGAACCAAAGCGGGAGCCATCTTCATGGTAACCGTTCCCGCTGTGATGATTAAATCCGCTTGTCGAGGACTAGAACGAGGTACTAAGCCAAATCTGTCAAAATCAAAGCGAGAGCCAATCAGCGCGGCAAATTCTATGAAGCAACAAGCTGTACCATAAAGTAGTGGCCACAAACTTGATAGTTTAGCCCAATTGTATAAGTCATCTACTGTGGTTAAAATGACGTTTTCTGATAAATCCTGGGTGACTTGACCCGGTTTGGCTGGATTGAGGATTTTTTCTGTTTCTTGCTGCAAGGAGGTTGATTTGGGGTTCATGATTCCTCTCAAATTAGTTTACGCATACCTATGACCATTCTAAAGCACCTTTTCGCCAAGCATAGACTAGGGCTATAACTAGAATAGCGATAAAGATTAAAGCTTCGATAAAAGCAAATAAACCTAGACTGTTAAAAGCTACAGCCCAGGGGTATAAAAAGACGGTTTCTACGTCAAATACCACAAAAACTAAGGCAAACATATAGTAACGAATGTTAAATTGAATCCACGCTCCCCCAATGGGTTCCATCCCTGATTCATATGTAGTGCGTCTTTCCGGACCACCACCACTTGGTCTTAATAATTTGGAAGCTGTCAAAGCTAGTATGGGTACTAAACTACTAACGAAGAAGAAACCAAGTAAATATTCGTAACCACTTAAAACAAACACTTTATGCTAATTACCCTATTAAATTCAGATTGTGGTAATTATAACCCATAGTTAGTGAGTCAGTAAAAGGGTTTTAACAGTTAAGATCAAGATGTTAAATCATATAACAAGCTAAACATAATCAATAAAACTATGGTTATACTAGGTAATGAGCTCAAATCGAGAAAAATTTCTCTGAACTAGTAATAATCATGCATAACACTTTTTCTGCTCGAGGGTTAG
>CALGKL010000061.1 GCA_937930495.1 uncultured Gloeocapsa sp. | reverse complement strand
GGATGATCTTCGATTTCATCGATCGCCCGCATACAGAGATAAGCAGAAGCGACCGCTTCTAATAGCTCCGAGGGTAAGCGAGAAATAGGTATATAAAAGGTTCGACTAGTTTCTTTAAGTATTTCTAGGGCATTTTCACGTAAACTCATTAATTAAACTCCTCACGCCGATATTTTTTAAGCTTTAGCATACAGGGGGAAGCCCAAAAAAACCACCCCCTAGAACATTACAATGTCGCGACGATCGCTCGCTCCAATTTAATAGCTGCTTCTTCTACCTCCTCAGCGGTAACGATCAAGGGTGGTACAAAGCGTAAAACTTTAGGTCCAGCAGGAGCTAATAATAATCCTTCGGTCATGGCCGCTTTAACCACATCAATAGAAGTAATCTTACTATCTGAATGCAATTCTAAACCATTGATTAGACCCCAACCTCGTACTTCTTTACATAATTGAGGATATTTCATGGCGATCGCTCTCAAGCGGGTACGTAATTGTTCTCCCCGTTGTTGTACATTTTGCAGGATATTTTCTCGTTCGATGGTTTGTAAAACGGTCAAAGCTACAGCACAAGCGAAAGGATTTCCGCCGAAGGTACTAGCGTGACTACCTGGTTCGAACACATTACAAAAATCTTTACACATCATCGCACCAATAGGAATACCTCCAGCTAAACCTTTAGCGCTAGTAAATATATCTGGTTCTATGCCTAGATTTTCGTAACCCCAGTATTTCCCTGTGCGTCCTACCCCAACCTGTACTTCATCAAAGATTAATAAAATCCCGGTTTCATCGCAGATTTTTCGCAATCTTAAGAAGTATTCTAGTTCACCAGGACGTACTCCTCCCTCTCCCTGGAGAGCTTCTAACATGATCCCAGCAACTCGAGTGTTTCCTTCGTCGATATCGGTGATGGCGTTTTCAATCGCGCCGATATCATTATAGGGAACATAAGCAAAACCAGGTACTAAAGGGCTAAACCCTTTTTGGTATTTAGGTTGTCCCGTGGCGGTAATCGTTGCTAGGGTGCGTCCATGAAAGCTCGATTTAGCGGTTAAAATGACTGGATTATCTAAATCTAGTTTTTCGTGAGCGTATTTACGCACCAGTTTAATGGCCGCTTCGTTAGCTTCTGCACCAGAATTACAGAAAAAGACTTTATCGGCACAGGAATGTTCGACAATCCAACGAGCTAATTCTCCCTGTTCGGGTATGTAATACAAATTAGAAACGTGATGTAACTTTTGAATTTGTTCCGTTACTGTTTTAATTAAATTGGGGTGAGCGTGACCTAAAGTGGTAGTGGCAATACCTGCTACAAAATCCAGATATTCTTTCCCGTAGTTATCGGTTACCCGACAACCACTCCCTTTAACTAAAGCTATGGGAAAACGTCCGTAGGTTTTCATCACATAGTGATCAAATTCGTTAGCGTCAAAAAGACTTCCGGGAGATAAAACAGGTGATTGTAAGTTAAGGGTTTCTAGACTCACAGATTACTCCTAGTGAAAATGGCAAAATTTAGTTAGATTGACTGTACTTTATTCTAACCGTACTCAATTGTGCACAAAGTTTTTTCTATACCATCCCTTAAATGTTAATCCAAAGAAAATATCAACAAATTAGAAAAGACTTAACAACAGGTGCTTTTACTCTGTTAATTATCATTGTGGGAGGAACTTTTTGGTACTCTCTAGTGGAGGGGTGGTCTTGGTCAGACGCTGCTTATATGACCGTTATTACCCTCTCGACAGTGGGATTCCTCGAGGTTCAACCCCTAGGGGTGCGAGGACGTTTATTTACCATGGCTCTAATTTTGATGGGTTTAATCACTATTGGGTATATGGTTAATCGATTTACAGAGGCGTTGATTGAAGGTTATTTTCAAGCGGGTATTCGTAGGAGACAAGAAAAAAATATGATTGAAAGTTTAAATAATCATTATATCCTCTGTGGTTTCGGACGCACGGGAAAACAAGTAGCTCAAGAATTAGAAGCTGAGGGGGTAACTTTTATTATTATTGACTCGGAGTCAGAAACGGTGGAAAAGGCTCAAGAATTGGGCTATTTGGTTATTCAAGATGATGCAACCCTAGACGAATCCTTACAAAAGGCAAAAATAGATAGGGCGATTTGCTTGATTACTACTTTGAGCTCTGATGCGGAAAATCTCTATACGGTTTTATCGGCTAAAACTTTAAATCCGAAAATTCGAGCTATTTCTAGAGCTAGTACCGAAGAAGCGGTTAAAAAATTACAACGGGCTGGAGCTGATGCGGTTGTATCTCCATATATTACTGGGGGTAAACGCTTAGCTGCAGTGGCAGTCAGACCTCAAGTTATGGACTTTGTTGATGGGATCTTAACGGGAACTGAACGCTCTTTTTATCTGGAGGAATTTTTTATAGACCCGGAAATTTGCCCCTATGTTGGACAAACCCTCAGTGAAGCCAGATTGCGATCGCAATCTGGCGCTCTGGTTTTAGCTATTCGTCGGAGCAATGGCGATTTAATCCCAGGACCAACGGGAGACACACGTTTATTTGCAGGAGATTTGGTGATCTGTATGGGAACAGCAGAACAATTACGCCTGCTTAATAGTATCCTTGGTCCAATCTCTTCTCATTCACCTCGATTACCTAAACAAAAATAATTAAGAGATTCTTGACAATGGCGATGATTGATAATCATGTATTTTAAAATACAATAAGGAAATCAAGAAGTATTTTTAGATATGGGCAAAAAAGATAAAAAAAAACTGAACAACGAAGATCTCTACGAACCCTCTTCACTACTGGATAATGGCTACAATAACAGCGAAGAAGAATTGAGCAAACTAGATAGGAAATTCTACGAGAAAGAATTACGTAAACTCCACATTGAATTAGTCAAGATGCAGTACTGGATCAAACACGTTGGATTGCGCGTAATTATCGTCTTTGAAGGACGGGACGCAGCGGGAAAAGGTGGTACAATCAAACGAATTACCGAACCTTTAAACCCTCGTGGTTGTCGCGTCGTCGCCCTTGGTGTCCCCTCAGACCAGGAAAAAACTCAATGGTATTTTCAACGTTATGTAACCCATTTTCCCTCAGCAGGAGAACTCGTTCTCTTCGATCGCAGTTGGTACAACCGCGCGGGAGTTGAACGAGTTATGGGTTTTTGCACTGAAGAAGAATATCAAGAATTTCTCCTCTCTTGTCCAGAATTGGAGAGAATGTTGGTGCGATCGGGGATTGTTTTGCTAAAATATTGGTTCTCAGTCAGCGATCGCGAACAAGACGCCAGATTTAAGTCTCGTTTGACCGATCCGGTTCGTCGTTGGAAACTTAGTCCTATGGATTTAGCTTCTCGTGAACGTTGGGTAGAATATTCTCAAGCTAAAGATAAAATGTTTGCCCATACTAACATCCCTGAAGCACCTTGGTTTACAGTAGAGGCAGATGATAAACGACGAGCGCGACTCAACTGTATCCGACATATCCTTAGTAAAATACCCTATGAGGATATGACCCCCGAAGCGATCGAGTTACCACCCCGTCAACCAGTCCCAGAGAATTATGTGCGTCCCCCCC
>CALGKL010000060.1 GCA_937930495.1 uncultured Gloeocapsa sp. | reverse complement strand
TCTCCCTGTTGTTGAGAGATGGGTATTCCCGTTACGTAATATACTTCTAAAGCTCTTAGAGTGCGTACCTGGTCATGGGGGTGAATCTTCCTAGCAGCGATCGCGTCTATTTGAGTTAATTGTTGATATAGTTCCCTTTGGGAGAAAGTGGCTAATTGTGCTCTCAATTCCGGTTGAGGAGACACCGGTGGAATTTTCAGACCTTTGACGATAGATTTAATATATAAACCCGTTCCCCCTACCAAAAAAACCGGGTTAGATAAAGAATCGAGCAATTGTGTGACAAGTTGTTGATATTGAGCTAAAGTAAATACCTCGGTTGGGTGACAAACATCAATCAGATAATGGGTTACCTCTTGTTGTTCTTGCGCAGAAGGTTTGGCTGTACCAATGTTAAAATCCTGATAGACTTGTCGAGAATCAGCACTGATAATCACCCCCCCAAGGGTTTTAGCTAATTGTAAAGCTAAATTAGACTTCCCCGTAGCTGTAGCACCACAAATAACGATTAAGAGCATTTTGACGAATATGCACCCCTAAATAAATTTGCTTGGAAATGCCATTTACAGCATTTTTGAACCTTTTATGTTAGAATTTTGACAGATTTTGTCATCAAATAGCCCAAAGAAGGCTCTAGGCGCCCTTAAAGGAGAAATACATGACTAGTAGTTACAGTGCTAAACAAATTCAAGTACTCGAAGGCCTTGATCCAGTCCGCAAAAGACCAGGAATGTACATTGGGACTACAGGTCCGAGGGGATTACACCATCTAGTCTATGAAGTAGTAGATAATTCAATTGACGAAGCCTTAGCGGGTTATTGTACCGAGATCGAGATAGAAATCAAGGAAGACGGCTCATGTTCAGTCACCGACAACGGGAGAGGAATTCCTACCGATACCCATCCTACCACAGGAAAATCAGCCTTGGAAACGGTGATGACGGTTTTACACGCTGGGGGAAAATTTGGCGGTGGAGGTTATAAAGTTTCCGGAGGACTGCACGGAGTCGGTATTTCTGTAGTTAACGCCCTTTCGGAATGGGTGGAGGTGACGGTATGGCGAGACCAAAAAGTATATCAACATCGTTATGAACGAGGAATACCAGTTACAGAATTAACCTCTCAACCAGATCCAGACAACAAGAGAGGAACGCGGGTACATTTTCTTCCTGATGCGCAGATTTTTACCGAAACTAGAGACTTTGACTATAATACCCTAGCGGGAAGGTTAAGAGAATTAGCCTATCTCAACGCGGGAGTAAAAATAACCTTCATCGATAGACGTCAAACCCCTAGTCGAGAAGAGGTCTATTGTTATGAGGGGGGGATCCGCGAGTACGTTAGCTATATGAATAGGGATAAAGAACCCCTTCACCAAGATATTATTTATGTTTCAGGAGAGCGCAATAACGTACAGGTAGAAGTGGCTTTACAATGGTCTGTAGATGCTTATAACGATAATTTACTCGGTTTTGCTAATAATATTCGGACTATCGACGGTGGTACTCATCTGGAAGGACTCAAGGCGGTTTTAACCAGAACTATTAATAATATTGCCCGTAAACGTAACAAAATTAAGGAACATGAGTCGAATCTAGCTGGAGAAAATGTTAGAGAAGGTTTAACGGCGGTTATCTCGGTTAAAGTACCTGATCCTGAATTTGAAGGTCAAACTAAAACTAAATTGGGTAATACCGAAGTCCGCGGGATCGTTGACTCTTTAGTAGGAGAGGTCTTGAATGAATATCTAGAATTTAATCCCCAAGTAGCTGATAGTATCCTCGATAAGGCAATTCAAGCTTTTAAAGCAGCAGAAGCAGCGCGTCACGCTAGAGAATTGGTCAGACGTAAATCGGTTTTAGAGTCTTCTCCTCTCCCAGGTAAATTGGCTGATTGTAGTTCTCGTGATCCGAGTGAGTCGGAAATCTTTTTAGTAGAAGGGGATAGCGCCGGAGGTTCGGCTAAACAAGGACGCGATCGCCGCTTTCAAGCGATTTTACCTCTACGGGGTAAGATTCTCAATATCGAAAAAACCGACGACTCCAAAATATATAAAAATAATGAGATCCAAGCTTTAATTACCGCTTTGGGTTTGGGAATTAGAGGGGAAGAATTTGACTCCTCCGCTTTACGGTATCATCGCATTATTATCATGACTGATGCTGATGTAGATGGCTCTCACATTCGCACTTTGTTATTAACCTTTTTTTATCGTTATCAACGTCAATTAGTGGATCAAGGTTATATCTATATCGCTTGTCCCCCCCTTTATAAAATAGAAAGAGGACGCAATCACTATTATTGTTATAGCGATCGCGAATTACAACTACGTCTTCGAGAGTTTCCCGATAATGCTAACTATGCCATTCAACGCTTTAAAGGTCTTGGAGAAATGATGCCTCAACAACTCTGGGAAACGACGATGAATCCTGAATCTCGTACCCTTAAACGGATAGAAATCGAGGACGCAGCGGAGGCTGATCGTATTTTTACCATTTTGATGGGCGATCGCGTCGGTCCTCGGCGAGAGTTTATCGAAACCCATGGCTCTCGTCTCAATCTATTGGATTTGGATATCTAACCCTTAGAAATTGCCTCTAAATAACTCAATAAATCAGCCATTTCTTGTTTATTTGGCTGAAATTTAGGCATCGGCGGGGTTTCTCCACTAATTACTTGGTGAATGATACTCGCTTTTGACCTCCGTTTGGATACTGTATGTAAATTTGGTCCAACATCCCCATCTGCTTCCACACCATGACAACCAGCACAATTAATCTCAAAAATAGCGTGACCATTATTGATATCTCCTTTAGCTGCTAGTACTTCTTGAATATAAGGATCGGATAGAGGGCTAAGATAGATACTCAGCACGATTACTAACAAAGTCAGAGCGATCGCGATCACCCCTAGGACTATTCCTTGATTGGTTAATTTGATTTGGACAAATTGATTATCCACTTTTAGGCTCAGGATCTCGTATGATATCTTTACATTTTGCAATCTTTTTTCCTCTTAAAGCTAGGTATTTTTACAAAGTCTTCACAATTTTAACTCTGTTGAATCATTTTTTCAGGACGTACCCATTGGTCAAATTCAGCCTCGCTAAGAAAACCTAACTCTACTCCCGCTTCTTTGAGGGTTTTATTCTCAAGATAGGCTTTTTTGGCTATTTGTGCGGCGCGATCGTAACCAATATGGGGATTGAGGGCTGTTACTAACATTAAAGAATTATTAAGAAATTCGCTAATTTTGGCTTCGTTCGCTTGTATCCCTACTACCAGATAATCGGTAAAACAGTGGCAAGCATCCCTTAATAAGTTCACAGAATGTAAGAGATTGTGAATAATTACCGGTTTAAAGACGTTTAGTTCAAAATTGCCCTGACTTGCGGCTATGGCGATCGCCGTATCATTCCCCATAACCTGTACACATACCATGGTCATAGCTTCACATTGGGTAGGGTTAACTTTTCCGGGCATAATTGATGAACCAGGTTCATTAGCGGGTAAAATCAACTCCCCTAAACCACAACGAGGACCAGATCCCAACCAGCGTAAATCATTGGCGATTTTTAATAATGCACAGGCTAAACTTTTAATCGCTCCACTAACCATGACTATAGGTTCATGACTAGCTAAAGCGGCGAATTTATTGGCGGCACTGACAAAGGGAAAACCTGTCAATTCGGCGATCGCCTTTGCTGCACTAGCGGCAAAATCTGGATGGGTGTTTAACCCTGTGCCTACCGCTGTACCACCTAAGGCTAACTCGTATAATTCTGGTAAACTCTGTTCGATTCTCTCAATTGCTGCTGTTAATTGGGCTACGTAAGCTGAGAATTCTTGCCCTAGAGTTAGAGGTACTGCGTCCATAAGGTGAGTACGTCCAATTTTGATGATCTTGGCAAAAACCGCTTCTTTTTCCTCTAAAGCTTCTTTTAGTCTAGTCACAGATGGTAACAAACCTTCCCTAATGGCGCTGACCGCAGCTATGTGCATAGCCGTAGGAAAGGTATCATTAGAAGATTGGGACATATTCACATGATCGTTGGGATGAATCGGGTTTTTACTCCCCTTAACCCCCCCTAATAACTCAATAGCGCGATTAGCGATGACTTCATTAACATTCATGTTAGTTTGCGTCCCACTTCCAGTTTGCCAGATCCGTAGGGGAAAATGACTATCTAATTCTCCTGAGATTACCTCCTGTGCAGCTTGGATAATCACGGCGGCTTTTTCAGCGGGTAATTTACCTAATTCCTGATTGACCATGGCTGCTGCTTGTTTGACAATCCCCATAGCTTTAATTATTTCCCTAGGCATAGTATCTTTACCTATGGCAAAGTATTGCAGAGAACGCTGAGTTTGTGCCCCCCAA
>CALGKL010000059.1 GCA_937930495.1 uncultured Gloeocapsa sp. | reverse complement strand
AAAATCCACATCAGGATCGGATGACCAAATTGTGACCATGTTTTTATCCCTTCGGGTATTCCTGAATTCATCTCCACTTCTCCTCTCAGATTATCGTTAATCTCTTTACAAAACTTAATATAACCTAAACTTGCTTTTTTTTTAAATATAAGTTATATTAAATAAGTCAACGCGGGATAGAGCAGTCTGGTAGCTCGTCGGGCTCATAACCCGAAGGTCGGTGGTTCAAATCCGCCTCCCGCCATTTAAGAAGAATCTGAGCAAAAGGGTAAAAAGAGCACTTTTCCTCGTTTTTTTGTTAACCTAAAAACCTACACCTAGTGTTAAGTGTAGGAAAATCGAGGTTTAAAAACTAAGCTTTAATCTAGGGAACCAGTCAAATCTTCAGCACCACTAATGCTCGTACCAAAATTACTACCTAAGACATCTGATTCTTTGACAAAACCGCTATAAGCTTCCATACCGTGTTCACCGATATCTAAACCTTCGATTTCTTCTTCGGGAGTAACACGTAAACCCAGAGTTGATTTTAAGATCATCCAGACAATAGCACTGAAGATGACTGTAAAAGCACCAATAGCGACGATCCCAATGATTTGATTAATCAGTTGTTGAATGCCACCACCAAACAATAAACCAGTCTCGGTGTTGAATAAACCAACAGCCAAAGTTCCCCATATCCCACAAACTAAGTGTACAGAAGTTGCACCTACAGGGTCATCGATTTTAATGCTATCAAAAAAGCTAACGGAGAAAACGACAATAACACCAGCAATGACCCCGATAATTACTGCACCCCAATAATTAACTCCGTTACAACCAGCGGTGATGCCTACTAAACCGGCGAGGATACCGTTGATCACCATAGATAGGTCAGGTTTCCCGTCTTTAAACCAAGAGGTAAAAGTAGCCGCTATACCACCAGCTGCTGCAGCTAGGTTAGTGGTAACCGCGATAAAAGGTACATTTTGGTTAGCGGCTAACTCTGAACCAGGGTTAAAGCCAAACCAACCGATCCAGAGAATCAAACAACCTAGGGTAGCGATACTCATATTGTGACCTGGAATAGCGTTAGTCCGACCATCTCTGTATTTACCTTCTCTAGGTCCTAAAATCGCCGCTCCTACTAAGGCAGCCCAGCCACCGACCGAGTGTACTACGGTAGAACCAGCAAAATCAGAAAAGCCTAAACCTCCTAGCCAACCATTACTACCCCAAACCCAGTGTCCTGTAATAGGGTAGGATATCCCTGTAATAATTAAGCTAAATACGAGAAAATCTACGAATTTAATTCTCTCAGCTACAGCGCCAGAAACGATGGTAGCTGCTGTTCCAGCGAAGGCGACCTGAAAGAGGAAAAATACGGGTATAGGTAACCCTACAGGGAAAGGATCTAATCCGTATGTAGCTGGTTCACCGGAGAGAAACCATCCCCCCAATCCCAAAAAAGGACTTCCCTGACCAAACATTAGGGAAAATCCGATCGCCCAATAACCGATAGTGGCGATCGCAAAGACAATCAGGTTTTTGGTGAGAATATTGACCGCGTTTTTTTGACGACAGAATCCAGTTTCTAACATACCGAAACCAGCGTTCATAAAAATCACCAAAATTGAGGCAATCAGAATCCAAATGGCGTTGAGAGTTCCCTGTACTTCTTCTGTACTTAACTGCTCCCCATCCTGGGCTAGCACCGCTGTATTCCAAACAACGATAATAATTGCTACTAGAGGAATACAAGCTAACCAGTAAGATGGTAATACTTCTTTAAGACTACTAAACCAGTCTCCTTTAGTTGTTTTGCCTCTATTGTTCATTCTTAGTTTAGACATCTCGACATTACCAGGTTTAAGTAAATTTTCCATAACTTTGCCCTAAGTTGACTAGACAAAATTATTATTTAGATTTAAAGTCTTTAATATTTAGCTTTTTACCAATTCTTTCTGTATCAAAAGATACACTAGACTTTAAACAGTGATAATACAAGAACAAAATCTCAGCATAGGTAAACTCACCTGGTATTTACGAGAAACAAAACTAACTAATTCCCAACCTGCAGTAATTCTTCTCCACGGGATTCCCGCCCATAGTCATACTTGGCAAGGTATTCTCCTAGAATTAGCTAAAAAAGGATTGAGAGCGATCGCCCCTGATTGGATCGGTTTTGGGGCTTCGAGTAAACCAAGTCAGCGGGATTTTGCCTATACTCCTCAAGCTTATTTACAAGCTTTGACAGAATTATTAAATAACCTGAATTTAGAGAAAGTTTCCCTAATAGTCCAAGGTTTTCTGGCTACAGTAGGGATAGAATATGCTCTGACCAACCCCGACAAAATTGAGCGTTTAATTATTCTCAATACCCCTATAGTCAAAACCGCTAAATTACCCTGGATCATGCAACAATGGACGATTCCTCTAGCAGGGGAAATGTTAACCCAAGATCCTCTCTTGGTAGATCGTACCCTGGAAAAAGGCAGTGGCTTTGTAATTGCAGAAGAAGATTTAGCTAAATACCGTCAACCCTTCCTCAAAAGTTCTGCCGCAGGGCGATCGCTTAGAGCAGCAACTAAAAATCTCCAACTCAAACAATCCCTAGCTAGGATAGAATCAGGTCTAACTACCTGGAGTAAACCAACCCTAATTCTCTGGGGAATGTTAGATCCTTGGTTAGACTCAACGGCGATCGCCACCTTAGCCGCTAGTAACAAATATATAGAATTGCGCAAACTACCCGAAGCTAAACACTACCCCCAGGAACATTGGCTCAAAGAAATTAACCCTCTTATCCTTAATTTTTGGCAACGGGAGTCACTAAATCAAGATTAGGTAACCTTCCCCTATTCGGCTAAACTTGAGGTGAGAGATCATCTGACAATATGCGAGGTTATCCTATGAAAAGAGTTTTAGCAATTATTCTAGGAGGAGGCGCGGGTACTCGTCTTTATCCTTTGACCAAGTTACGGGCTAAACCAGCAGTACCCCTAGCGGGAAAGTATCGTCTTATTGATATTCCCGTTAGTAATTGTATCAACTCACAAATTCTGAAAATATACGTTTTAACCCAGTTTAACTCAGCTTCTCTCAATCGTCACTTAAGCCGTACTTATAATTTTTCTAGCTTTAGTGAAGGTTTTGTCGAAGTACTCGCAGCCCAACAAACCACAGAAAATCCCAGCTGGTTTCAGGGAACTGCAGACGCGGTACGTCAGTATCTCTGGTTGTTTCAAGAATGGGATATCGATGAGTATCTGATTTTATCAGGAGACCATCTCTATCGCATGGATTATGCTGAATTTATCCAGCGTCATCGGGAAACTAAAGCTGATATCACCCTCTCGGTTGTGCCTATCGGCGCAAAAACCGCCTCTAGTTTTGGCTTGATGAAAATCGATGACAATGGTAGAGTGGTGGATTTCTCCGAAAAGCCCAAGGGAGAAGCTCTCCAACAAATGCAGGTAGATACTACCGTATTGGGACTAGATGCTACTGAAGCTAAAGAAAAACCTTATATTGCTTCTATGGGTATCTATGTCTTTAACAAAGAGGTTATGGCTAAATTGTTACAAGATAACCCCGAAGATACTGACTTTGGTAAAGAAATTATTCCAAATGCGGCTAAGAAGTATAATCTCCAAGCCTTTTTATTCAAGGATTACTGGGAAGACATCGGGACCATTCAAGCTTTTTATGAGGCTAATTTGGCTCTGACAGAGCAGCCAATTCCTCCTTTTAGTTTTTATGATGAAAAAGCACCTATCTACACTCGTTCTCGTTATCTACCTCCCTCTAAGTTATTAGATTGTCGAGTCACTGAATCAATCATCGGTGATGGTTGCATTCTTAAGCAATGTCAAATTAATCACTCGGTTTTAGGTGTTCGGACTTTGATTGATTCCAATTCAGTGGTTGAAGATACCTTGATTATGGGTGCTGATTACTATGAGCCTTTTTTAGAAAGACAAAAAAGTTTAGAATCTGGTAAAATACCAGTAGGGATTGGCAAAAATAGCATCATTCGTCGCGCCATCATCGATAAAAATGCTCGCATTGGTAGTAATGTTCAAATCATTAACAAAGATCACGTCGAAGAGGCCGAACGTGAAGAAGATGGTTTCTATATTCGTAGCGGCATTGTGGTGATCCTCAAAAACGCAGTAATCTCTGACGGTACCATTATCTAATTTAAATAGGAGTAGGTGATAATTGGGTGCGAATTTTAAACACCTACTTCTTTTCTTCTAATCCCTAACCTGTATTCCCTATTCCTCAATTTGAAGAGCAAATATTCTATGGCTGATAACAAAGAAGTAGTTAAAATTGTTAGTGATAATCGTCAAGCTCGCTATCTGTATGAAATTATAGAGACCTACGAAGCAGGAATACAGTTGACAGGGACAGAGGTTAAATCTATTCGCGCGGGAAAAGTTAATTTACGGGATGGTTATGTTTTGATTCGCAATGGTGAGGCTTTGTTGCTTAATGTCCATATCTCCCCTTATGATGCTAGTGGAGCTTATTTTAATCATGAACCTCGACGGACTCGTAAATTACTCTTACACCGCAAAGAAATTAATAAATTAATTGGTCAAATTCAACAAAAGGGTTTAACTCTCGTTCCCTTGAAAATGTATATCAAAGGTAACTGGATTAAAATTAGTTTGGGTTTGGCTAGGGGTAAAAAATTACACGATAAACGGGAAACCCTCAAACGACGTGACGATCAACGAGAAATGGCTAGAGCACTTAAGCGTTAAATTATCTTCCCATGTTCCCACTCGCCAAACTTAGTATTACACCTAGGACGTTAGTTTTACGTCCTTACGGGTTATATAATCAAAACTAGCGATTAAAGCGACTAAAAACCACCAAAGGGTATTAACCTGGGGACGATACCAAATCACATCTGCTATTCCCTGGATGAGTAAACCGACTAAACCTGAGATTGCACTCATTAACCAAAATCCCTCTACATTATTAGTTTTGATTAGTCTGTTTAGATTACTTACCCCTCGGTAAAAGGTCATCCCCACTAGAGTTAAAAAGCAGCTAATCCCAATCAACCCCATTTCTACTGTCATCTCTAGATAGATAGAATAAGCTCCTAGGGAGGTAAATTTAGGACGCATATACAAGGGATAAATCTGCTGAAAAGCTTCATTGCCAGGACCTATACCTATAATAGGATAATCCCGAATCATCTCTAAAACCGCACCCCAAACGTTGAGACGAAAGTTGTTACTACTGTCCGCTCTTCCGACAAAGAGACTTAATAGTCTTAAACGTAAGGTTTCTACTCGGAAAAAGGCGATCGCCCCTAACAGACATATAGCTCCTACTACTAAAGGTATCAACCAATAACGCCAAAATCTGGGTAAAAATTGATAATAACGAGCATAGAGTAAACAGCCAAATGTAGCCAATAATCCCGCTATGGCTAACCAGCCACCACGACTATCGGTAAAATATAGACAAGTAGAGTTAACCAGAAAAATAGTCACAGCTAGGCTTTTTCCTAACCATCCTCTCCAAATAAAAATCGCTCCTAAACTTAGGGCGATCGCTGCTAACAAATATCCCGCTAAGAGGTTGGGATTCCCTAGATAACTATATACTCTAGTTTTATTGGCTAAGGGAGAAGTGGGATCATTCCAGGTTGCTAATTGTGCTGCTCCGAAAATTTTCTGTCTGACTCCATAGATACTAACGATTAAGGATACGTGTAATAATAAGGTTATCAACCAAGAGCGTAAACGTGGTGAGCGCAATATTCGCGCACTCAGAGCAAAAAACATTAAATATAGGGTTAACTTGATCCAACCGTCTATCGCTGCACTTTTTACTGGTGAAAAAGCTGTGGCTACTGTGGCGATTAACCAGTACAAAAATACTAGTTTATCAATCCAACCGCTAGAAATTTTTTGTTCTTCTGTTAGGGTTAGGAGTAACCAAAAACAGCCTATCCCCAATAGTATAATTCCTATTGTAGTCGTTGAGACAAATGGAGCTAAAGATATTGTTAAAGCCAATAAGATAGTCCCTACTAGCTGTGATTTACCTAATAACCAAGAACTTTGTCCCCAAGTAGCTAAACTACCCACCAAACGACCAATTAAGCTATAATTAAGCCAATTGTTACCTACAGAATTCATAAAGCTACTAATTATTTGGCTAGGATTTTCGGTAATTTTACGATACACTTATAAGACCCATTTTGACAAGCTTTTATCATAATTTCCCCTTTTTGTAATTCTACTAAGTAGCAACTTAGGAATAATTCCAGTAATTGATTATAGTAATATTTTCCTGGATCTGTTTCCTTAATAATTTTAGTCAGATTATTAGTTTTGATGGTTTGAGTTTGCCATAATATATCCAATTGTTGTTTTTTTAATAAAAACCAGAGCTGTTCATTGAGATTAACATTTAAAGATAAGGTTAAAGTAATTGTTTTAGGCTCATAAGTAATTTTGATAGTGACTTTTTCCTGGGTTTCTTTTCTTCCTACTAAACTAATTATTAAATGATAGATCGCTTGACAAACCTTTTTTCTATCTAAAAGGTATAGAGATGATTTATTCTCGCTAATGACATCTAATTCTACCCAATTCTCTAAATTATTCATTACTTCTTTAACAATCAGGGTAGGATTTGCTGAACTTAATTTAACCTGGTGTAATTCTTCAGCGTCTAAATTAATTTCGGCTAAAGCATTTATTAAGGAAGTCATTTGATGACCACTTTTATAGATAATATCTAAATATTTTTTCTGTTTTTGATTCAAACTGCCATAGGTTTCATCTTTTAAAACACTGGACATTCCAATAATATTAGTCAAAGGAGCGCGGAGATTTTGGATAATTTCCCGAGAGAGTTTAGCTTGAAAACTTTCAATAGCGTTTTGAGCAAGATTGGCGGTATTAAAATTATCAGTATCATTGTGAGCATAATATTTACTTTCTAGTTCTCGCATAAACCATCTAGCGGTTAAAGCTAAAAACTCCCTGTCTTTAATGGTAAAGGAATGGGGAACTAAATCCATAACCGCTAAAGTACCTAAACAATTTCCTGTGGTGGTTGTTAAAGGAATACCCAAGTAAGAACGAACACCATAATTTTTAACTAGGGAAAGGTTAGCATAGAAAGGATCATTGAGAGTGTCATCAATAATTAAAATTTGTTCAGTATTAATTACCTGATGACAAAAACAATCTTCTCTCATGATTTTGCGCTCTTGAGCGATAGGATTCATAAATCCTAGTTTAGCTAAACCTACAGCAGATTTAAGCCAAAGATAGTCTTGTAGCATCAAACCGAGAAAACAAATAGGAATATCCAGAAAACGTGTTACCATCTGAGTGGCTTCTTCGCAGATAGGGATAGTTTCTGGGCTTAATAAATCTAATTTTTTAATGATATTCAAACGTTCTCGCTCTTTATAGGGAGTATCTAAGTCATCTAAAGAGCAAGATTGCCTATGTTCTGAATTACTCATGCTAACTACCATCTTTGCTACTATCCTAGAATGATTGCTAAAAGCACAGGAAATCGGTTCAATTCCAGTGCTACTATACATAACGTTCCCTAATTTGACTTTTAATCAACATTCTGTTAAAAATTTCTTAACTAAGATTGTGGAGTTGATAACCCTTAACAATTAGAATTGATTCCCTCCCTTCCCTTGAGTCTGTGCTTTACCACTAGTTTTGAGAATTCTTTTCTA
>CALGKL010000058.1 GCA_937930495.1 uncultured Gloeocapsa sp. | reverse complement strand
GTTGGTTGGGTTGGTTGGGTCGGTTCGGTGGGTAGGGTTGGCGTACCTGGAGTATCTGGTAATTGAGAAACTCCTTGATTATCAGTGGTTGAGTCAGTTTTACTCAAATAGATATGACCTAAGACTTTACCCTCATAAGTTCTTCTCGTGAAGCGCCAACCTGGGTAAAGGTGTATTTTGAGGAAACCTTGGGACATACCCTTGGTCGAACCAATCAATAATTCTGGTGCTGAGTGATCGTTTCTTGGTACTCCGATTAACACCAATTCCCCGTCTCGGGGAACAACATTGAGCATATAATCCATACCCAAATCCTGACCATTAATCCGAATAGAATAGCCGTTACTATCGGTGCTGCGTTGGCAAATCCCAGTAAAATCAAAGTTAAGTAACAATGGTTCAATTACCACTGTACCGGAATTGGTCTGTAATTCTTGCCAGCAATCCTGTTTATCGGCTATTTGTTCAATAATGAGTAAATCATGTTGATTTTCCCCAAAAGGACGGGCGATCGCTGTTACTTTAGTTTGGTCAATTTCTGTTTCTGTAAAGGTACCAGCGTTAACGTTATCTAAGTAAAAAACACTAGTTAGGGTCGTTACCGCTACAGCAGTCACTTGTATCAGTTTTTTTAGTTTCATATCCAATCACACCAACCAAATTATTTTAGAGTTCAGTATAACATTAGTCACATTTCATCGTTAGACTGATTCTACGCAGATCTAAATTTACCTCTAACACCCTGACTCTAACTATTTGTCCTACTTTTACCACTTCATGAATATCTCTAACAAAGTGATTCGCTAGTTGAGAAATATGGACTAAACCGTCTTGGTGTACCCCAATATCTACAAAAGCGCCAAAATTTACCACATTAGTCACGATTCCTTCTAATTCCATTCCCCTGACTAAATCTTCTAATTTTTCTACTCCTGATTTAAAATTAACCCTCTGGAATTGAGAACGTGGATCTCTTCCCGGTTTAGCTAATTCTTGTAAGATATCTTCTAGAGTAGGTAATCCCACATCTTTGGTCACCAATTCTTTTATATCTATTTGTGGCAATTTAGTACTATACTGACTCATTTCTAACAGAGGGATATTTAAACTATTCAGGATTCTTGTGGCGATTGGATAACTTTCGGGATGGACTGCTGTATTATCTAAAGGGTTTTCTCCATCACGAATTCTCAAAAAACCTGCTGCTTGTTCAAAAGCTTTGTTTCCTAATTTCGGGACTTTTAATAACTGTTGACGATTAACAAAAGGACCATTACTATCCCTATATTTAACTATATTATTAGCTAAGGTTGGGGTTATTCCTGATACATAACTCAATAATTCTGCCGAAGCGGTATTTAAATCTACTCCCACATAATTAACACAACTTTCTACGGTTTCTGCTAATTTTTTCTTCAGTAATTTTTGATCAACATCGTGTTGATATTGCCCTACACCAATGGATTTAGGTTCAATTTTTACTAATTCGGCGAGGGGATCTTGTAAACGTCTTCCTATACTTATTGCTCCGCGAATTGTTACGTCTAAATCAGGAAATTCCGCTCTAGCTAAGTCACTTGCTGAATAGACGGAAGCTCCCGATTCATTAACTATAACAATTTGTGGTTTAGTTGGTAAGTCTGAGATAGTTTCGGTTATAAATTTCTCTGTTTCTCTTGATGCTGTCCCATTGCCAATAGCTACTAATTCTATATTATATTTATTGAAAATCTCTTTAATTTTTTGACTAGCTTGTTGTCTTTTTGCTTCTCCTAAATGAGGATAAATGACTTCGTAAGCAGAGAGTTTACCAGTTTCACTCAACACGACTACTTTACACCCTGTACGTAACCCTGGATCTATGGCTAATGTTGGTTTCATTCCCGCAGGTGGTGCTAATAATAATTCTCTTAAATTACTAGCAAAAGTTTCAATTGAAGCTAAATCAGCCCAATTTTTGAGTTCTGCTCTGATTTCTCTGACTATAGATGGCTCTATCAAGCGTTTAAAGCTATCGACAATGATTTTCTGATAAAATTCTCTCAATTCCTTCTCTTTGGTTTTGATTTCCCGAGAGCATAACTCAGTTATGATTACATCTTTATCGTACTCTAACTGGAGGGTCAAAATTCCCTCATTTTCACCGCGAAATATGGCTAAAACTTGATGGGGAGAAACTTTGCGAATACTTATTTGAAACTGACGATACATTTCATATTTGGTACTTCCTTCAGGGTATTCTGGTTTAATCGTGGTGCTCAATTGTGCTTTTTCAGAGAGATAATCCCTTAAATAACTTCTGAGTTGGGATTTTTCGGAGATTTCCTCGGCGATCAAATCAGCAACACCCTGGAGAGCTTCTGTTGCTGTTAAATCCAATTTGTGACTATAACAATAATTTTGGGCTAGGGTAGTTAAGTCTTTAATCTTTTGGGTTTTAATTTGTTCTGCTAATTCTGTTAAACCTTTTTCTCTAGCAATGGTTGCTTTAGTACGACGTTTGGGTTTATAGGGTAGATAGAGGTCTTCCAGGGTACTTTTTTGCCAACAATTGTTGATTTGTGCTTCAAGGTGAGCTGTCAGACGATTTTGTGATCTAATAGACTCGATGATCACTCGCTGGCGATCGCTTAATTCGGTGAGATATTGATATCTATCGATCAGATTCCGTAATTGGGTTTCGTCTAAGTTACCGGTTTTTTCTTTACGATAACGAGCGATAAAAGGTATAGTAGCTCCCTGTTGCCATAAATCGAGGGTATTTTGGACTTGCTCGGGTTTTATCGATAATTCAGTGGCGATAACTTCAACCAGAGGTAACATCAATCTAGATACTATTTAAACCTAACATTGCTTTGAGAGTAAAAAAGAAGAAAGCAAAAACACCAGCTAAAGTTCCCACCAGGGCGATCGCCGTGACCGGATTTTGCAGAAATGGCTTAAATCTGCTAAAAAATGAGATAAATATCCCTAAAATCAGACTAATTAAATAGCGTGGATAACGAGAAACGTTTTCAAAAAATTCCTGCATGGCTAAAATAGAGTTTTGATTTTAGTATAACAATGTTATCATGACTTTTTCGGCTGCTGATCTACTGATACCTGTCCCTTCTGGTAGTCTGACTATTCCTCACCTAGAGTCACCAGATTCTCCTAGACTCTCTCTGATTCTCCCTACTTACAACGAGGGAGAAAATATCCAAAAGATTATTATGGTCTTGTGTCAATTATTAGATACCGTTATTTACCAAGACTATGAATTAATAGTAGTTGATGATGATAGTCCTGATTATACCTGGAAATTAGCCTTAGAGTTATTACCAGACTATCCCCAATTACGAGTGATGCGACGTACTCAAGAAAAAGGACTCTCAACCGCTGTTTTAAGAGGTTGGCAAGTAGGGACAGGCGAATTATTAGGTGTTATAGACGCTGATTTACAACACCCCCCTGATGTTTTATTGAAACTTTTAGAATCGATGAATTCAGGGATAGATTTAGCGGTAGCTAGTCGTCACGTCGAAGGAGGAGGAGTCAGTGAATGGAATCTCTGGAGACGGTTTTTATCTCGCGGTGCGCAAATGTTAGGATTATTAATTCTTCCGGAGGTAATTACTCGTCTTGATGATCCTCTCAGTGGTTATTTTATCGTGCGTCGGAGTGCGATCGCTGAAATTGCCATGTCTCCTATTGGCTATAAAATTTTAATTGAAGTCACCGCTCGTGGTAGGATCGAACAAATAGCTGAATTAGGTTATGTTTTTGAAGAACGTCAAGCGGGAGCTAGTAAGGTAACCTGGAAACAGTATTTAGAATACTTGCAGCATTTATTTAAACTACGTTTTTCTTTACCTTAAGTACTTGTCAAATAATTATTTTAATGTTATTATGAATATCCGCAGGGACGCATAGCTCAGTTGGTTAGAGCGCTACGTTGACATCGTAGAGGTCACTGGTTCGAGTCCAGTTGTGTCCATCCTTTTGTGATTCAAGATTGCCCAGAATATGTCAAATAATTAATAGTAGAAAGTGGATTAATATTGATTGAATTATCTTAGTAAAAGAGTAGCGGTAATAAATATCTTTTATGAATCCAACTCCTGCACAAATAGCGATCGCCAGATTAATTGAATTAGCTGAAACAGGAGAAATTGATCCATGGGATGTGCAAGTTATCGAAGTTATCGACCGTTTTTTAACAGAATTACCCGAAAAAGCTGATTTAGCCGAATCTGGACAGGCTTTTCTCTGGGCTTCGATGTTAGTCTTACTCAAGGCTAATAGTTTAACCCAACCAGAAGTAGAAATAATCGAATCAACAGAAGCGGAAACAGAAATAGAATTAGCTCCCAAAAATGAAAGATCGCCTCTTGCTTTAGAAAAGCATTTACGCAGGAGGACTTCTGCACCGCCATTACGTCAACGTCCTGTGACTTTAACCGAATTAATTACTCAAATTAAAGAATTAGAAGCTAAATTCACCGCCAAACCCAAAGTCAAGCGTTCTACTACTTCTCGTAGTGCTAAAGCCCAATTAATCACCCAATTAGCCCATCAAGAAAATTTAACCGAGATAGCTAATTCTCTGGCTAGATTTTTAGATTTACATAACGCCGAATTA
>CALGKL010000057.1 GCA_937930495.1 uncultured Gloeocapsa sp. | reverse complement strand
TCAATAATTAGGTTACTAATTAGACTATAGTCGTTGAGATTAAAGATTCCATGACCAGATAGTTGTCCAGAAATAGTTGTTAATTCCATCGGTAATGGTAATAATTGGCTAAATTTTAGGGGAAGATTGGTAACATCGACTAAAAGATTATTATCTTGGCGATCGCCTTTTAATTGTGTTTCTCCTTGTTGTAACCAAAAATAATTAGGTTGATAATCGTCGTTACCAGATAACAAAATTAAATCTTTTTCTCCAACTAATTCTAGATTAATCCCTGAATTACTGGTAATTTTACCCTGTAGGGGTTCAAAATTTAACCCAAATAAGCTTAAATTCTCTAAAGCTAAATCACCGTTAATACGCAATTGGTCATTATTTTTGTTAATTTTACCTTGAAAAAATAATTCACCATTTAGGGGCAATTCTGCGCTCAAACCCGTTAAATTAATTCGGGTGTATAAGATATCTAATTCTAGGTCTTCTATTTTCCCATTTTCCCCAATTTTTAGCCAACCTTTGCCGTTAATTCCTTCTCCGGTAATTGTTTCTAAATTTAATAAGTTTTCCTCCCAATTAATAGTTGTCGCGATTGGATAATCAATTAATCCCTGACTGAGATATAAATTGCCTTTAGCTTGAATACTTGCTAAACTGAGATTAGTTAAATCGGCGCTAATTTCTGTATCCAATGTTAGGGAAAATTTCTCTAAATTATCTGTTAAAATTCCAGTGATTATTTGAGCAGCAGAAATACCTAAACTCTCAATCAGAATTGTTCCCCAGTTATCTAAAGCTATAGTTCCCTCAACTTTAGTTGTAAAATCAGTTAAATTTTTACCAATTTTCCCCTGCAGATTTAAGAATAAGTTTAAGTCTTCAGATTCTATTTGAGTTGACCAATTACCTTGATTAACTTGCAAATTATTCGTCCTAATTATTCCGTAACTACCGGTTAAGTTAGCTTCCCCTGTAGCTTGAATCTTAGTTAAATCTAGATTTTCCCCGGTTAGAGTTAATTGACTATCCAGGTAATGCTCACTTAGTTGAGGATAATTAATACCAATAGCTGCTAAATTAAGATTGGTAATCCGTAAATCTGTTTGCCAATTTAACCCAGTAAACTGCAAAGAATCAAGGTTAATAATTCCTTCTCCTAGGGATAATTCTGCAGTGATTTCTCCTTGGATTTGAGAAAGATTGTCTAGAGAGCCAAAAATGTTCCCTTCTGTGGTAATAATTTTCAGAGATTCTCTCCAAAAAATTTGACTACCAGTAAAATTAACAGCGAAATCACCACTAGAATCGGTTAGGTTGATATATCCAGTTGCGGTAGCTATTCCTCCTAAAGCAGGTATAGCTTGCAATTGTGCGATTGTCAAAATATGATTAGACCAATTAAGGATACCAGAGATGGAGTTAAATTCGGTTTCTCCAACTAAAACAGACTGATGATTAGAAAAATTTATGGCTAATTGGGGTTGTTCTAGAGTACCAGTAAGGGTTAGATTAGCTTTAACTTCTCCCTGAATATCAAAGGGTAAAGGAGATAAGTCTAGACTCTCTATCTCCTCTGTAATCGCAAAAGGTAAGGTTGTAGATTCTAGGTTTAGTCCTCGTTCTAAATCAATAGTACCATGGGTATTAAGAACGATTGAGCCTAATTGCGATCGCGTGTCAACTTGAATTTGCTGATCGAGAAAAAGTAGTTCACCCCTAGTCTGGATAATTTGATTGGGTAAATCTGGTAGGGTAGCTTGGATCTTCTCTAGTTTAGCTATTCCCCTGAGTTGGGGTAGTTGTTCTTTTCTGAGTTTAACCTTTAAATTAGTATCAATCCTTCCCCCTTCGAGCAAAAAAGGAAGTGGTCGTAGATTATTGATTGGAGTAGGGTTGAGTTGGTTTCCCTTGACTAAAAGATTGATATCTGCGGTGGAGATATCAATTGTGCCGTTGATTTGGAAATCTCCACCTTGATTGAGTTGTCCTGTTAGACTAAATTCTAGCAGTTGTTGGGGATGCCAACGCCACTGACTAAAATTGAGGACAATTTCTACTGGTGTTTGGAGAGTACCTTGACGATTGCGTGAGGCGATCGCTATGTTAGCATTAGTTAAAGAGACGTATTGCAGATTAATTTGCAGACCTGATAATTCTTGAGTCTGTTGATTAATCAATGGAGTCAATAACCAGCTTTGGTCCTGTTTTTGTTCTAGATAGATGGTTGGTTGAATTAAATTAATCCTGAGATTGAGTCGACGTCTAATTACCAACGTCCAGGGGTTAAAATTGACTCTAATGCGTTCAATGTCTATGTAATCTTTTGCTGATGGTGTCGAGGGAATTCGACTCTGACCAAAGGTCATTCCCCCCAAAGGAGAAAAACTCTCTACTTTTCCAATTTCTACGGGACGATTTAAGAGTATGCTTAATTCTTGACCAACTAGGGGACTTAGTTTATGTTCTACCAAAAACCAGCCATAGCTTAATCCTACTCCTGTGGTGGTCAGAAAAAGGCTACCAAACCCAAAATAGAGAGAAAATAGCTTATTTTTGGATTTAATTAAAGATTTACGCACCTATTGAGATGATTATCAAAGTTCATTGTAAACCCAATTCTAAACAACAAAAAATTGAGACAGGATCGGAGGATAACCTCTTAGTACGCATAAAATCTCCTCCCGTAGATGGTAAAGCGAACAAAGAACTAATTGAGATTTTAGCTAAACATTTTGCTGTTGCCAAATCTCAAGTTAAAATCAAGCATGGTCATAACTCTCAACATAAATTAGTCGAGATCGACATCAGTTAGGGTTACTGATTCCCTGTTTAAGACTGCTACAAAACTCACCTAATTCCCTCAAAGCGATTTCTGGCGGAGAAGTAGCCAGAATTTTTACACAAGCACTACCAACAATAACCGCATCTGCTCCCCATTGTTGCATTTGTTGGGCTTGTTCGGGATTAGAAATCCCAAAACCCACTCCTACGGGTTTATCGGTGACTTTTCTCAGGGTAGAGAGCAGATTTTCTACCTTGCTAGCTACTTCTGTACGCATACCAGTTACACCGGTAACACTTACTAGATAGATAAATCCTTGGGATTGAGCAGCGATCGCCTTAATTCTGGTCATCGGGGTATTGGGGGTTACCAACAGAGTTACTTCAATTCCATAATCTTTAGCGGGTTGAATTAGTTGTTCTGCTTCTTCTAGGGGTAAATCTGGTACGACTAATCCTTGTACTCCTGCTGTAGCGATTTGCTTTAAAAAAACTTCTTTCCCGCGAGCAAAGATAGGGTTATAGTAGGTAAACAAGATGATTGGTGTGCTTAGTTGTGGTCTTGACTCTTGGACTATATTTAAAACGTCTTCTAAACGTACACCTTTTTGTAGGGCGCGAGTAGCAGCAGCTTGAATAACTGGACCATCAGCTAAAGGATCGGAGTAGGGGACACCTAATTCGATTAAATCTGCGCCATTAGCTTCTAAAACTTGTAAAGCTTTGGCTGTTGTTGCTAAATCAGGATCACCTGCGGTGATAAAAGGAATCAACCCGCATTGGTTTTTAGCTTTGAGGGATTGAAAACGTTCTGAGACTGAGGTCATATTTGATTAATTTGCTCTTCTTCTGTAATTTCTGCTTGTAACTTGGCAAGTTCTTCTGGGGTCATCTCTTCTAAGCGTTTACGCATGACAGCTTCTTCATAGTCTTTTAGCTGCTGATTGTAGGTCATTTTTTGGGTTAATACTCGTCCTAAATAACTCAAAGTCCAGATGATTATACCCATTACCAGCAGAAACTGTGTCCAGATTCCCGCATTAATCCCATTGATTCCGAAGAGTTGGAAGATGAGGTAGAGTAAACCTCCACCTAGAAAAATCCCTAACCCGATTAAAATAATGTCAATTCGACGCATAAACAATAGTTATTTCAGTTCTCGTTTTTGGGGACGAAAGTTTAAAATTGGACTTAGGAGTAACATCCCTGGAAAAAAGAAAAATACTAAAAAGTACATAAACAATCTTTCTACGGAACTAGCTACGTACCAGCGTTGTTTTAGGTAAAAGTAAACTAAACCAGGAATGATTAATAGATACAGTCCACTTAGAGTCAGATACAGTCCAGCGATGAGGATAGTCTCTTGATTAAGCATAGTTTGTGCTAGTCTAATAGTTAATGTTCGGTAATTATACCATTTCTTAATAGCTAAACCAGAAAGTAGATCTATACTAGATATTGCTACTTTTTTATTTTAGCTGTTGGAACTGTGCGACCTCACAAAGCCCAGAAAATCGATTTAAACTCTGAATATATTTGTCCCTGTCGACGCAAAGGATGTTTAAAACCTATTATCTTAACCGAAGCGTTTGGTTGCGATCGCTGTCAACAAATTTTTGTTGTCCTGGAAAATGGTTATGAGATTGAACAATTAGCTTCTCATTATCCCTATAAGAAGAGTTGGCGTTGGTATAATAATCGGTGGATTAGTTCTAATCAAAGTGTGGGAGACACCTATTTTCCCGTGGCTTTGGGAGTGATTCTCATTTTGCTGATTATCTGGTTACCCCTAGCTTTGCGTTCTACTTCTGGGGTTGGTATTGTTTTTTGGTCGTTTTTTGCCCTACTATTAGCAGTGATTCCCGCGTTGATGGTTTGGCTAGCCTATCGTCGTTGACTATTATGACAATCGAAAAACCTTTACAACATTTGCTTGAGCTAGCTTATCATGGTTTTCTCGAGTTGGAACAATCGACTAAACAACAGAGAAATGAGGCTATTGTGGCCATGGCTAAAGGTTTAACTCAAGCTTTTGATCAGATTTTAGATGCTAATACTCTAGATTTGTTAGAAGCTAGGGAAATGGCTAGACCAGAATTAGTGACTAACTGGTTAAAATTAACCCCAAAAAGACTAGAAAATACCGTCAAAATCCTGCAGGCGATCGCTAAACTTAATGATCCT
>CALGKL010000056.1 GCA_937930495.1 uncultured Gloeocapsa sp. | reverse complement strand
GCGATCGCCCGGTGTGTCTCGTTACACAACCATGAAAAATCGTCGCAATACCACAGGGAGAATGGAACTGAAAAAATTCTGTACTCACTGCAACAAACACACCGTCCATAAAGAAATTAAATAAAGTATCCCAAAAAAATGGCTTATTTTCGTAAACGTCTATCTCCAATCAAACCTAGTGATCCTATAGATTACAAAGATCTCGAACTGTTACGCAAATTCATCACCGAAAGAGGGAAAATACTACCACGTCGAATCACCGGATTAACAGCAAAACAACAAAGAGATTTAACTACAGCCATCAAAAGGGCTAGAATGTTAGCTTTATTACCGTTTATCAACGCAGAAGGCTAAAAAAATTGTCATTTAGTCAAAAGAGGGGGTAAAAGTCTAATCAATACCCTCCTTTGCTTTGATAATATAGAAATGTAATAAACTAAACAGAGAACAACAGAACAGGTGGAAAAGGGAAGCCTCATCGAATTTCGACTACAAGGACAACGTCGTCTAGCAGTAGTAGATCGCCCAGAAGGGAAAAAAGACTGGATAGTAATAGATCAAAATGGTCACCCCCATAAATTACGTCCCCAACGGGTTGAATATACTATCAAAGAAGGTCCATATCAACCAGAAGATATACCCGCATTTTTAGAAAAGGTAGAACCTTATCTAGAGTCTGCTAACTTAGAATTAGCCTGGGAATTACTTGTAGAAGATGGCAAAGCAATTACTCCAGAGGATCTAGCTTCTCTGTTATTTTCAGAACAATCACCCCATCTGTGTTATGCAGCCCATAGTTTATTATCAGAAGATAAAATCTACTTCAAAAAAAAAGGAGATGTCTATGAACCTCGTCCCGTGAGTCAAGTTCAAGAAATCAAACACCAACAAGAAGTAGAAGAACAACGTAAACAAGAAAAAGACGCATTTATTGATAACGTTAACAGAAGGCTTCAGGGAGAAGAAATTGTCTGGACCCCAAGCGATCGCTCTCGTTTGGAAATCCTCGAACAATACGCTCTCTACCCAGAACAACCAGCTCGTAACGCTTTAGACATTCTTAACGAACTAGGACAACCCACAAACCCTGAGCAAGTTGTTACCCTACTGATAGAACTAGGTTGGTGGAGTAAACACGAAAATTTATTTCTGCGGCGCAGTTCTTACCCCACCCATTTCTCACAAAAGGCTCTTTCTGTGGCGCAAGCATACCTTAACTCACCTCCTGCAGATCCAGACCAAAACCGTTTAGACTTAACTCATCTGAAGGTTTACACCATAGATGACGAAAGTACCCTAGAAATTGACGACGGTTTAAGCGTAGAAAAAATTAACACTGACCAGTATAGAATTTGGATACATATTGCTGACCCCACTAGGTTAGTATCCCCTGGGGATGAATTAGATTTAGAAGCAAGACGCCGAAGTACCACTCTGTATCTACCCACGGGAATGATTTCCATGTTTCCCAATGAACTAGCGACAGGACCGATGAGTTTAGTTCAGGGTAAAATCTGTCCCGCTTTGAGTTTTGGAGTAGTCTTAGACGATACAGGAGCGGTATTAGATTATTGTATTCATGCTAGTTTAATTAAACCCACCTATCGTCTCACTTATGAAGACGTAGATGAGATGCTACAGCTAGATCTAGCGGCCGAACCAGAGATAGCAGTTTTAGCTTCTGCTGCCAAAAAACGTCAACAATGGCGTAGCGAACAGGGTTCTATTAGCATCTTGATGCCGGAATCGTCGATCAAAGTCACTCCCGAGGACGAAATTATTATTAAGTTATTAGATAACTCTCTTTCTCGTCAACTGGTAGCAGAAATGATGATCCTCGCCGGAGAAGTAGGCGGACGCTACTGTCAGGATCATCATTTACCCGTTCCTTTTCGGAGTCAACCCCAACCCGAACTCCCCTCAGAACAGGAATTAATTATCTTACCACCCGGTCCTGTACGATACTGTGCTTTACGTCGTTGTATGCCCCGGAGTGAGATCAGTATCAATCCAGGTCGTCACGCTAGTTTGGGTTTAAATAGTTATATTCAGGTCACCTCTCCTATACGTCGTTATACCGATTTATTAGCACATTTTCAACTCAAAGCCTATTTACGGGGAGATCCTCTACCTTTTTCTGAAGAGAAAATGCAGGAAATTCTCTTTAGTGTCATAGATTCGGTTAAAGAAGCTTCTAGCGTCGAACGTCAAACCAATCGCTATTGGAGTCTAGAGTTTCTCCGTCGTCAACCAGAAGGAATATGGCAAGTTATTGTCTTACGTTGGTTGCGGGAAGATGAAAACCTAGCCCTAGTAATGTTAGAAGATTTGGGTTTAGAATTACCCCATCGTTTCGAAAGAAATGTCTCTTTAGGCGATCGCCTAGAATTACAAGTCGTTCGTGTCGATCCCCATCGAGATGAAATTCGCTTTCGGGAATTAACCCAAGCTAATGTCTAAAATTAGCTAAAAACATGAGTCTAAATAGGCGTCAGCTAATCTTACCTTTAGCTACAAGTACCCTCTGTCTATTTTTACCTAAATCCGAGCGGGTGAAGATTCCAATTAAATCTCTAAGGAAAAATCAACAATTTAATAAAGAACAGGTGTATGCACAATTTCTGGAGATAGCTTCATCACCAAAAACATTACACCCCGTTTTACTGTTTCAAGGAGTAGAAAAAAGTTTAGAAGCAGAAATTAAAGATTATCCGCAACGGTTACAACAACAGATTACCTGTTTAGATTATCCCAAGATCGGGGAAATACCCCCTATAGCGGAATCAGGTTTAGAGTTTTTGCATCCAGAAATCGAGGAAGCTTGTATCTGTTTTGGTAGTGTTAAGGAGGGGAAATTAACCACCAAATGGTTAGGGAAAAATCCTCTGGGTAATCAGGAGTTTTGGAGTGCCACTAAATTTATCCCTTTATTAAACCTTATTTGTCGTAGTAGTTGTGATGTTAATTATTGTCAAATCAGAGGTTTGACTGAATATAATCAATGGAAAAATATTGGTTTTTATAAATTAGCTAAAGATTTAATGACCTATGAAAAACATATTTCTACTTCCAATGCTTTAGCAGCTACCTTGAAAAGATTTCAACCTCAAATAGAGTTAGAAAAATGGGTGCAAAATCTCACAGGCAATAAAGATTTAATCTTTAGAGGTAGATATGGTGAACCACCTTTTATTAACCAACCCGAGTTATACAATTATCGAGAACACAAAGTAGTTTTAAATCCAGATAAACAAGAACCAAATTGGGGAGATAATAGCGTTTCTGCTTATGATTTAACTAGATTAATCTCTCAAATTGGTTGGCATTATTATCTACAACCATCCGCACAATTACCAGATATTAATCCCGCTAATCTTGATAGTTTAATTCAGATTCTCGGATTTGATACAGCCCGTTTTACCGAAAGAGCGATCGCCATGTTAGGCTTAGAAAAAGAGTTAGATTCTCTGGTAGTTCTTTCTAAACAGGGATATGGAGTAACTACTATTAGAAAAAGAACAGAAGCCGTTTATGTAGCCTTAATACAATTTACCTATCAACAACAATTATTTACCCTGGCTTTAACTTTAAAAAGTACTCTAGCTTTACAACCTAGAGATTTCACTCAAGAATTAGTTAGACTAGAAGCAAGATTAGCGACAGAAGTTACCGAGATTATTTGGCGAGTAATTATCAATTCCTAAAACAGCTTTACAGATTTTCCTTCCGGGAAAGGAAATGTTCTTTCCCTTCCCTGAAACTTAAGTTAACTTAGACACTTTGAGCTTGATTTTGGGGTTGGAATTTAAAGAGATTATAGACAACATTGCGACGAATATCGATCATCATCTCTAAAAACATCTCATAACCCTCCTGTTTATACTCAATCAGAGGATCTTTTTGTCCATAACTCCGCAAACCGATGGACTCTCGTAGTGCTTCCATTCCCTGAAGATGTTCTCGCCAGAGGTTATCAATCTGACTGAGAATAAAGAATCTTTCCGCTTGACGCATTAAACCCGGTTGGATTTTTTCAATCTGACTTTCTTTGATTTCGTAGGCTTTATGTACTTCCTCATGGAGAAAAGTTTTAATCTCATTGATAGTCAGATCCTCTAAATCTTTAACTTGTATATCTTCGAGTAGATAGACGAATTCTTTAACTTTAGCCACTAAATTTTCCAAATCCCATTCTTCCGGAGGAAGATCAGGATTAACATAAGCATCAACGATTTCATCCATAGTTTGAGTGGCGTATTGTAAGACTTGGTCTTTAATATCAAATCCTTGTAAGACACGACGACGTTCCGCATAGATAGCACGACGTTGATTATTCATCACTTCGTCGTATTCAAAAACTTGTTTACGCGCATCATAGTAGAAAGTTTCCACCTTTTTCTGTGCCCCTTCTAGGGAGTTGGTCAACACCTTGGATTCAATCGGCATATCTTCCTCGACACGGAAAGCATTCATTAAACCCGCGACGCGATCGCCTCCAAAAATACGTAACAGATTATCTTCTAGACTCAAAAAGAAACGAGTCGAACCAGGGTCCCCCTGTCTTCCTGCCCGTCCTCGTAGCTGGTTATCAATACGTCGTGATTCATGACGTTCTGTACCGATTACGTATAAACCCCCTAGGTTAACCACCTCGTCGTGTTCTTTTGAGGTAAAATGCTCGTATTCCTTGCGAATGCGATTGTAAACGCTGCGCAGATTTTGAATGACCGGATCCTCTGTGGGCGCTTTTTCCGCCGCGATCGCTATTTTTTCTTCAGCTTCCAACTCAGACAAACCCTGATAACCGTATGTTTCTACCGCGAATTTGACCGCCGCCTTCAGCAACTCTTCCGTATCTTTAGATAGTTCTGTGGGGAAAATTTCCGGGGAAGCGCGCCAAGTTTTCACCTTTTTCGCCAAATCAAAACCTTGAGGGCGTTTCCGTCCTCCGCTGAAAGCAGGAGTAGCCACACTAAATTTACTATCGTCTTCTGGTCGAACTACCTGAGGTAGTAAATACTCCCTGATTTTGAGCCTAGCCATATAATCAGAGTTACCCCCAAGAATAATATCAGTTCCTCGTCCGGCCATGTTAGTAGAAATGGTCACAGCCCCTTTCCTTCCCGCTTGGGCGACGATTTCCGACTCTTTTTCTACATTTTCTGGACGAGCATTGAGTAACTTATGGGGAATTTTTTCCTCTGCTAACAGCTTAGAGAGAATCTCTGATTTTTCGACACTAGTTGTTCCTACCAAGACTGGACGACCTTGTTGGTGCATTCTAACGCATTCTGCTGCTACAGCGCGCCATTTTGCCTGTTCAGTTTTATAGACTACGTCTGATAAATCCTGACGTTTAGAGGGAAGATTGGTAGGAATTACGGTTACTTCTAGTTTATAAACCTTTTCAAATTCCACCTCTTCTGTTTTCGCTGTCCCGGTCATCCCGGCTAATTTAGGATAGAGTAAAAAGAAGTTTTGATAAGTAATCGTCGCCAGGGTTTGGGTTTCTTTTTGAATTTCTACCCCTTCTTTAGCTTCAACCGCTTGATGTAAACCGTCACTCCAGCGTCTTCCTGATAAAACCCTTCCTGTAAATTCATCAACGATGACTACCTCTCCATCTTTAACGATGTAGTTAACGTCTTTAATAAATAATTCTTTGGCTTTGATAGCATTAAAGACATAGTGCGCCCAGGGATTTTCCGGGTCATACAGATCAGCTACGCCTAGGAGTTTTTCTGCTTTAGCAAAACCTGTATCTGTCAATAAAACACTACGACTTTTTTCATCAATTTCGTAGTCTCCCTCTTGTTCCTCGGTTTCTTTGACTAATTGTTGAGCTATTTCAGCAGCTTTTATGTATTTTTCCGTGGGACGTTCTACCTGTCCTGAGATAATCAATGGTGTTCTAGCCTCGTCTATGAGGACAGAATCTACCTCGTCTATAATACAATAGTTGAAGGGTCTTTGTACCACTTCGTCTAAAGAAGTAGCCATATTATCCCGGAGGTAGTCAAAACCTAATTCACTGTTAGTTGTATAGGTTATATCACAACCATAGTTTTTTTTCCGCTCATTGGGGGTCATGGCATTTTGGATTAATCCCACAGATAAACCCAAAAAACGGTGTACTTGTCCCATCCATTCTGCGTCTCTTCGGGCGAGATAATCGTTAACCGTGACTACGTGAACACCTTTCCCACTCAAAGCATTGAGATATGCAGGGAGAGTAGCTACCAGGGTTTTTCCTTCCCCTGTTTTCATCTCCGCAATTTGTCCTTGATGTAAGACTATACCCCCAATTAACTGGACGTCATAGTGACGTAGTCCTAAAACTCTGATTGCTGACTCTCTAACTAGAGCAAAAGCTTCAGGTAGTATATCCCAAAGTATTTCTGCTTCTTCCTGTTGATTTCTGGCTTTATCTAGTTTTTGCCTAAATTCTCCGGTTTTACCTCTGAGTTCATCATCTGATAGTTTTTTAATATCTTCCTCGAGTAGATTAATCTCAGTTACTATAGGTTGTATTTTCTTGATTTTTCTAGCGTTAGGATCTCCGAGTAAGGATTTCAACATAAGTAGTTATTCTTGGGTTTATTATGTTATTATGAACAATTTTACCAAAACTTTGGGTTTAAAGCCTTAGTTATGACCAAAACTGTTCAAGATTAACTACAGAGCAAATGGCACCGTAAAATAGAAAAATAAGTTGATTTAGGATTTTTACTAATGACAGTAACCAGTTTGCTCAGTCAAGCCCCAGATATTACTAGTGATGATTATTGTGTTTTAGGATTAAGTACTTGTTTCCTCAAAGAAGATGGCGAATTTCACCAAGTAGAAATTATCGAACCGATTCCTTCAGCCGCTTTAGAAACAATCATCAAAGGTATTCCTACATCTTATCAATTCGCCTGTGCCAAACTAGTTAAAGAGATAGTTAAGGGAGAAAACATCCAAATTCCGCCAGAATTCCCCGAAACAACTCAACTATGCGATGATTTTATCCCTAGGATGATCGCCACGATTCGTACCTATAAAAGTCGTCCTCAAGCCCAAGAATACATTCCCCTAGGCACGAAACGAGATGATTTTAACTATTCTTTAGAGCGTAAACGTGTACTCAATGCGGTTAATGTGGTGCGTACCGAAGATAACGTTAAACAACATTCTCATACCCATAAAGTACTTTAAGTTCAAAAAAGAGCGATCGCCTTGAAGATCGCTCTTTCTCTAAGATCAATTAAGCAAAGACAAAATTAGCAGCGCTTAACTCAGTAGTAGAAACATTGAGTAAAATAGCCAACTCTTCACCTAAAGCGTTAACAGTGGTGCGAGTTTGACCATTAACAACTGTTTGAGACAAGGTTAAATCAGCAAAACTTAACTCAGTATTAGCAAAACCAATTACATCAGTACCAGGAGTAAAATCAGTGATGATGTTGGGATTAGCAGGTAAAGCACCTGTATCGGTTACCAACCAGAATTGATCAGCTCCAGGACCACCGGTAACGACATTATTACCATTACCATTACCCAAGAAGAGAATATCATCCCCAGGACCTGCGATAATGCGGTTATTTGTCCCGGCGAATAATAAATCATTGCCTGATCCCAAATCGATGCGATTATTACCTACAGCTAGAGCAACGTCAACGGTATCGTTCCCACTACCGGTAAAGAGATTTTGACCATTCCCTCTAAAACCAGACTCACCCGGTAATTCACTGTCAAAGGAATCATCACCATTTGTCCCAAAAACGTTATCAGGGAATTCCGGAGTAGGATCAGAATCTGATGCTAAGTCTAAACCAATAACCAAAGGATCGTGGTCAGAAGCTCGGTAGGGATTAGCAGCAAAAAATCTTTCACTGTACTCAAAAGCAGTAGGTTCATCGGCGTTGATATGCCATTTTGTCGCGCCTGTCACTTGCTCTAAGAGACTATCATTAGCGAGCAGATGGTCTAGAGAACCTGCTTGACCTTTGAATACATAAGAATAGCTCTCTTTAGGGAATAAAGGTGTATAACCGGCTTCTTCTTGAACGGTTAAGGGGTCTTCGTGAGCGTAGGTATTGGTATCTCCCCCAATCAGGAAATCAGGATCACCACTGTCAGTCGGATCCGTTGCTAACCAATCTACTATCGCTCGAGCAGCTTGAGTACGAGAATAATTCCAGAAACCCTGACCATCTCCTTGATCTAAATCACGGGGATCGACTTCTTGACCTGCTCTAGGACTACTTTTGGATTTGAGATGGTTAACAGCCATGGTGAAAACTTCTCCTGTCTCCAATTCCTTGAAGGTTTGGGCTAAAACAGGACGATTTAGTTGGTCATTAAAGCGAGGATCTACAGAAGAATCCAGAATCGCGGGTTCACCTACTAAAGCGACTTTTTCAGGTTTATAAATAAAACCTACTGTAATCATGTCCGTGCCAAGGCGAGGAACTCCAGGATCAACAAAACTGTAAACTTCTGCACCCAAGGCGTTGTTGAGACGGGTGACTAAATCGTTGATCGCGCTTCTTTCGCCATCACCATAGTCATTTTCTAACTCTACTAAGCCTAAAATATCAGCGTCTAAACCGGTAAGCACCGGAACGAGTTTCGCGTTTTGATTCTCGAATTCCTCTTGACTTTGGGCTCCTCTGCTGTTTTGAGGGGTGAAAATCGCCACTCCATTCTCATCGGGAACACCATTAAAATAGTTCTCAATGTTAGATACACCTACTCGCAAACTTCCCCCAATCTCTTCTGGTTCGGTGGAACGAGGGTTGACCTCGGTAAACATTACCACCTCTGTAGGTTGTATGCGATAATTATCGAAGCGATCGTCTAAAATCCCTGTAATCCCCGTCGCTGTATCTCCCGCACGTAGAGTATTATCAATACCTAGGGGTTGACCATTTAAACCATGAATAACTGGTAGGTTCTTGGTGATTAAATTAACTCCTCGTCCATCGTCTAGGAGGATGCTACGTCTGGCGTTATCACTTTGATATTGTTCAAAGGCTTCTCGAGTAGGAGGATTAAACTGTGTAAATTGATCGAGGCGATCGTCGGTATTGGGTTCGTTATTTAACCCCCCCGAGGATAAGTCAACTTCGCCAAATTTATTTAAGTTATAGTTTCCTGTCACCGTCATAGTTTGGGGAATAGTTATCTTCATCCCCTCAAAAGACTCCAAACCTAAAACATCATCCACAGGAAAACTCAATTCTGCAGGGGTAGGTAAGGGGTTATTGGAATTAATTACCTGAACATAAGCACGAGTTAGTTCAGTTAGGGTTCTTTGGACATTATTATTAGCATATTCTGTAACTAAACCTGTAACTTGAACCTTATCACCTACAGATACGGGAACTCGTGGATTGCTTCCTGTAAACACAAATATACCCTCTGAGGTGAGGGGATTATCATCAGCGTTAGCGTCTTCTTCTTGAATATAAAAACCTTGAAGATTATCCCCACCTTCAAATTGACCAACTACGATCGCTTCTACGGTCACCGCTTGTCCTTCTATAGGACTTGTTAACCCTTCTCCTTGAATTTCATGGATTCGGGTAATGATCGGATTAGTCGCGGGTAAAATTGGTTCTTCTTCAATAATAATTTCATCATTAGCTCGCTGTAACAATGATGGATCTTCGGCTTCTTCTAGATAATATTCTGTTGCTACTACCATGTTTATTTACCTGCTTTAATTGTTTAACTTTCTCAAGTATCTCATAAGTCAATTAAATAAAAATTAAGAATAAGTTAACTTTGGGTTAAGCAAGATAAATAATCATATTTTACCGGCTATAATTAGTTTAAATAATCAGAAATTTTGACCATGATTGAAGTTAAAAACCTCAGTAAAAATTACGGTTCTACTGTAGCAATTACTAATATTTTTTTTCGGGTAAAAAAAGGAGAAATTCTCGGTTTATTAGGACCAAACGGAGCAGGAAAAACTACCACTATGCGGATCTTAGCCGGTGCGATTCTCCCTAGTCAAGGAACGGCTAAAATAGCTGGTTTCGATATCCAAAGAGAAGCTATGGCTGTGAAAAAACATTTGGGTTATCTACCTGAAAATCCTCCTCTCTATCCTCATATGACCGTCAGAGACTTTCTCGATTTTGTAGCCAAAATTAAAGGAGTAAGTAAAAAGGAGCGTCCTTCGCGTCTAACGGAAATTATCGAACGTTGTCAACTACAGGAATATAGTAAAGTTTTAATCGGTAAACTATCGCGAGGATATCGTCAAAGAGTGGGGATTGCCCAAGCTTTGGTACATCATCCTCCCGTGATTATACTCGATGAACCTACGGTAGGATTAGACCCTTTACAAATTATCGAGATGAGAGAATTAATTAGGAGTTTAGCTGGTGAACATACGGTCATCCTCTCTAGTCATATTTTATCGGAAGTAAGCATGATTTGCGATCGCGTGACGATTATCAATCAAGGTCGTGTCGTCACGACAGACAGTCTCAGTAATTTAATGGTGAAACTATCAAGAAGTTTTAGCTATCAGCTGGAAATAGAAGGAGATACCCCAGAATTAATC